>JBOHKZ010000001.1:0-9098 GCA_050729355.1 Phenylobacterium sp.
CCGGCCGCAGCGAAGCGGAGAGCCGGGACCCAGGGGCCGCCACAGCTGACTTGGCCCCGGGTCCCGGATCGGCTCCTCGGCTGTCCGGGATGACGTTCCTTTTAGTGCTTTGCCCGTTCCCCTACTCCGCCGCCATGTAGGCGAAGCGCGCGATGAAGAGGGCGGCCAGCACGTAGAGCAGCCAGTCCGTGCGGCTGGCGCGGCGGGTGACCAGCTTCAGGACCGCATAGGCCACGATCCCGAAGGCCAGGCCATTGGCGATCGAGAACGTCAGCGGGATGGCCACCAGCGTCAGGAACGCCGGGATCGCCACGACCGGGTCGTCCCATTCGATCTCGGCCAGCGGCTTCATCATCATGGCCCCGACCAGGATCAGCGCCGGCGCAGTCGCCGCGGCCGGGATCGCCTGCGCCCAGGGCGCGACCAGCAAGGTCAGCAGGAAGAGCACGCCGCAGACCACGGCGGTCAGTCCTGTGCGGCCGCCGGCCGAGACCCCCGCCGCGCTTTCGATGTAGCTGACCACCGTGGAGGTGCCGGCCAGCGAGCCCACGACCGTTGCGGTCGCGTCAGCGAAGAGGATGCGGTTCAGGCGCGGGATCGTCCCGTCGGGCCGCACCAGCCCGGCGCGCTTGGTCACTGCGACCAGGGTGCCGACGTTGTCGAAGAGGTCGACGAACAGGAAGACGAACAGAATCTCCAACAGCGCCAGCCCGAAGCCCTTGCCGCCGATCCCGAGCGCGGCGGGGATGTCGAGTTGGAAGGCCGTCGCGGTCATTTCGGCGACGCTGTAGGGCTGCGGCGTCCACTGGGCGAGGTGCAGGGCCCAACCGATCACGGCGGTCGCTACGATCCCGATCAGGATGCCGCCCTTCACCCGCCAGGCTTCCAGCGTCGCGGTGATGGCGAGACCGACAAGCGCCAGCAGCGCGGTGGGGCTATGCAGGTCGCCCAGTCCGACGGTCGTTCCGGGATTGGCGACGACGATGCCGGCGCCCTTCAGTCCGATGAAGGCGATGAAGATGCCGATGCCCGCGGCGATGGCCGAGAACAGCGCGCGGGGGATGGCGCTGACGATCATCTGGCGGACGCCGGCGAAGGTCAGCACCAAAAAAAGCACGCCCGAGATAAACACCAGGCCCAGCGCCGTCTGCCACGGGATGCCCATGGTCTTGACGACGGTGAAGGTGAAGTAGGCGTTCAGCCCCATGCCGGGCGCCAGAGCGATGGGGTAGTTGGCGAAGAGGCCCATGAGGATGCAGCCGATCCCGGCCGCCAGGCAGGTCGCCGCCGCCACCGCCGCGCCCGGCATCCCGGCCTGGCCCAGGATCGCCGGGTTCACCAGCACGATGTAGGCCATGGTCAGGAACGTCGTGGCGCCGGCCAGCACCTCGGTCTGCAGGCTGGAGCCCAGGTCCTTCAGGTGAAATTGCCGTTCAAGGAAACTCATGGCGTCGCCCCCGGCGATGGGCCAGGCGGCCCGCGAGATAGGTGCGCTCGATCGCCCGGTCGTCGCCGATGATGCTGAGCACGAAGAGCTTGTCGGAGATCGTCTTGGCGGCCGCCGTCCGCCGCGCCAGGAGCGGGGTGGCGGCAAGGTCGAGGACCAGGAAGTCGGCCTCCTTGCCGGGCGCCAGGTTGCCCACCTTGCTGTCGATCTTCAGCGCCCGAGCGCCCGCCAGCGTCGCCAGGTAGAAGGCGTGCATGGGGTCGAGCGCCTCGCCGCCCATCTGGCCCACCTTGTAGGCCTCGCCCATCATGTGCAGCAGGGAGAAGCTGGCGCCGGCGCCCACGTCGGTGCCGAGGCCCACGGTCACGCCGCAGTCGCAGGCCTGCTTCAGGCTGAAGAGGCCGCTGCCCAGCAGCAGGTTCGAGGAGGGGCAGAAGGCTGCCGAGGCGCCGGCCGCGGCCATCCGGCCGAGCGCGTCCGGCTCGGCGTGGACGCAGTGGGCGAAGACGGACCTCGGTGTGACGAGCCCGTGCCGTGCGTAGACGTCGAGATAGTCCCGGCAGTCGGGGAAGAGCTCGCCGACCCGGGCGATCTCGTCGAGGTTCTCGCTCATGTGGGTGTGGATCAGGGTGTCGGGATGCGCCGCGGCCACCTCGCCCGCCATCCTGAGCTGTTCGTCGGTGGAGGTCACGGCGAAGCGCGGGGTCACGGCGTAGCCCAGCCGGCCCCGGCCGCGCCATGCACGGATCAAGGCCTCGGTGTCCGATCTGCCGGTCGTAACCGTGTCGGTGAGGCCCGCCGGCGCATAGCGATCCATCAGCACCTTGCCGGCGATCAGCCGCATGTTGCGCGAGAGCGCCGCCTCGAAGAGCGCCTCGACCGAGGTCTTGTGGACCGTGCCGAAGACGAGCGCGCTGGTCGTGCCGTTGCGCAGCAACTCGTCGCAGAAGAAGGCGGCGGCCTCGTCGGCGTGGGCCCGATCGGCGAAGGCCAGCTCGGCCGGGAAGGTGTGGTGGGTCAGCCAATCCAGGAGCTGCGAGCCCCAGGCGGCGATGACGTCGGTCTGCGGGTAGTGGATGTGGGCGTCGACGAATCCCGGGGTGATCAGCTTGCCGGTGAAATCCTTGACCGGCGTGTGCGGGTCGAGTGTCGGCGCGAGGTCGGCATAGGCCCCGAAGCCCGTCACGTGTCCGTCCTCGACCATCAGGAGGCCGTCCTCGTGGAACGCCCAGGCCTCGGCCGCCGGCGCCTGGCAGGGGTCCGCCAGGGCGTGGAGCAAGGAGGCGCGGTAGGCTTGGCGGCTCACAGGCGGACCATCACCTGGTCGGCAGGCGCGAGTTCGATCTCGTCCAGGTTTTCGCCCGCGCCTTCACGGTCGATCACCAGGAAGTCGCTCTCCGCCTCCAGCGGCAACAGGAAGTGGTGCCACGTGCCCTTGGCGTAGTTCACGCCCTGGCTGGGCCGGGCCAGGAAGACCATCAGCCTTGCCGGGTCGAAGTCGCCGGACGGAGCCACGGCCACCAGGTAGGGCCGGCCGCTGAGCGGCACGAAGGCCTGGCTGCCCAGCGGATGGCGCTCGACGATCTTCAGGATCGGCGGATAGAGCGGCTTGCCGCGGAACAGGCTGACGATGGCGTGGCCGCCTTCGTCCGCTACGTCCAGGCGCGCGAGGTCATGGAAACGGCTGGTCTGCCCATAGTTGATCGCCATCACCTGCGCCCGGTCCGACGCCTCAATGACGTCGCCATAGGGCGCGAACGCCTCGGCGGTCAGCGGGATGGGGGTGAGTTCACGCATCATCCGCCCACCTTCGCGCCGGCTTTGATCCAGGCTCCGAGCTTGGCGCGTTCCAGGTCGGTCATGTGGGTCTCGTCGCCCTGCGGCATGGAGTGGGTGGCGACGGCGCGCTCGTAGATCCTGGCGGCGTGCGACTGGAGGCCGGCGTCGGTGTCGAACATGGCCCCGTTCGGGGCGGTCGGCACGCCTTTGTGGGTGGGGTGAGCCGCGTGGCACATGACGCAGTTGCGGTCGACGATGGCGCGGACCTCGGTGAAGGCTGGGACAGGGACGCCCTCCATCGGCTTCGGCTTCACGCTCTCGTTGAGCACGGCGACGGTGACGAAGCCCAGGGCGCCGTAGGCCAGCACTTCCAGCCGCAGCCGGCCGGAATTCTTCAGGTTGAAGAAGTGCCGGATGGTCCAGCCGACGATCCCCAGCGCCGCCAGCCACAGCCAGTTCAGCGGGCTCGCCACGATCATCGGATAGTGGTTGCTGAGCATAATCAGCAGCACCGGCAGGGTCATGTAGTTGTTGTGGACGCTGCGCTGCTTGGCCTGTTTGCCGAGCGCGGGGTCCGGCGTCTCGCCGGCCAGCACCTGGGCCACGACCTTGCGCTGGTTGGGGATGATGATCAGGAAGACGTTGGCGACCATCACCGTGCCGATGATCGCGCCCAGGTGCATGACGCCGCCCAGGTCGGAGAAGATGCGGGTGAGCCCCCAGGCCGCCGCCGTTAGCACGCCGAACCAGACGACGCCGAAGACCCGCAGGTTCTGGCCCAGCGGCGAGCGGCAGAGGCCGTCGTAGACCAGCCACCCGGCCGCCAGCGCGCCAATGCCGATGCCGATCGCCTGCCAGGGCACGAGCGCCAGCTTGTTGCGGTCGATCAGGTTGAGGTCGGCGCCGACATAGAAGATCAGCGCCAGCAGCAGGAAGCCGCTGATCCAAGTGGTGTAGGCCTCCCATTTGAACCAGTGCAGCTCGTCGGGCATGCCCTCGGGGGCCACCATGAACTTCATCTGGTGATAGAAGCCGCCGGAGTGGACGCTCCAGAGCTCGCCGGCGACGCCTTTGGGCGGGTTGGGCGGCGCCTTCAGGTGGCTGTCCAGCCACATGAAATAGAACGACGATCCGATCCAGGCGATGCCCGCGGTCAGGTGCAGCCAGCGGGTCGCCAGGTTGGCCCACGCCCCCCAATCGAAACTCACGCGGCTGGGTCCTCCGTCAATTGCAGCAGCTCGGCGGCCAGCGCCACGGCGATGACCGCCGGCGCCTTGCTCTTCAAGCTGGGGATGCCGATCGGGCAGACGAGGCGGTAAAGGTCGTCGATCCCCTCGTCGCGCAGCCGGCTCTCGAACCTGGCCCGCTTGGTCCGCGAGCCGATGAGGCCGAGATAGCCGAAGTCGCCGCGCTTCAGCACCGCCCTGGTCAGCCGATAGTCCAGGTCGTGGCTATGGGTGAAGATGGCGAAGAGGGTCTCGGGCGGCGCGGCCTCGACGCAGGCCTCCAGGTCGTCCTCGCTCATCAGTTCGGCGCGCGTGCCGCCGGCCTCGGGCCGCAGGTCCTCGCGGCTGGCCAGCCACTCGAGGTCGAAGGGCAGGGGGGCGAAGGCGCGGGCGACCGCCTGGCCGATATGGCCGGCGCCGAAGATCACCAACTTGGGCTTTGCGGGCTGCATCAGCTCCGACAGACGCCGAACCTCCGGGATCGGGGTGCGCGGGTCGTCGGGCGGCGTCTCCGCGGTTCCGGGCTGGACGGAGCGCTGGATGGCGCCGTCCTCGAATTCGGCCTGCAGCACGAAGGGGTCGCCCTCGGCGCAGGCGCGCACGGCGTCCTCGAGCCAGGGCCGGCTGGCCGCGTCCAATTGCTCGACCAGCAGCCGCACCTTGCCGCCGCAGCACTGCCCCAGCAGCGGGCCCAGCGGATAGTCCTGCAGCGCATGGCGCCGCGCGTCCTGGGTAAGCAGCTTGCGGGCCTGGTCCAGCGCCTGCCGCTCCAGCGAACCGCCGCCGATGGTGCCGGTGAAGTGGTCGTCCCAGACCAGCATCCGCGCGCCGGTCTCGCGCGGCGTCGACCCTTGCGCGCCCACCACGGTCACCATGACCAAGCGCTCACCCGCCTTCACCGCCGTCCGCGCTTGGGTGATCCATTCAGACATCGCCGGACCCCCTGCGGACATCCTCGACGGCTAGCAGGATGCGCTCAGGCGTGGCGGGGGCGTCGAGTTTCGGCAGGACCTTGTGACCGCCCACGCTGGCGACCGCGTCGGTGAGGGCGGAGAAGACCGAGATCGCCAGCATCAGCGGCGGCTCGCCCACGGCCTTGGCGCGGTGGATGGTCGCCACGGTGTTCTCGCCGCGCTCCCAGAGTCGCATGTTGAAGGCGTCCGGCCGGTCGCCCGCGGCGGGGATCTTGTAGGTCGAGGGCGCGTGGGTGCGAAGCGCGCCCTGATCGTCGAAGACCAGCTCCTCGGTGGTCAGCCAGCCCATGCCCTGGATGAAGCCGCCCTCGATCTGGCCCAGGTCCACCGCCGGGTTCAGCGAGCGGCCGCAGTCGTGGAGGATGTCGACGCGGGTGACCTTGTTCTCGCCCGTCAGGGTGTCGATCACCACCTCCGAACAGGCCGCGCCATAGGCGTAGTAGTAGAACGGCCGGCCGTGGTGCCTGGACCGGTCGTAGTGGATCTCCGGGGTGCGGTAGTAGCCGGCGGCCGAGAGCGAGGTCCGCGCGAAATAGGCCCGACGCACCAGCTCGGTGAAGGTCAGGGCGGTCTCGCCGGCCAGCACGCCATCGGGGCCGAACGCCACCTGGTCGGGCGTGCAGCCGAATTCCTGGGCGGCGAATTCCACCAGCCGGGCCTTGATTTGCTGCGCAGCATTGAAGGCGGCCATGCCGTTGAGGTCGCTGCCGGAGGAGGCGGCGGTGGCCGAGGTGTTGGGGACCTTGTCGGTGCGAGTGGCGCTGATCTTCACTGCCGCCAGCGGGACCTGGAAGACGTCGGCGACGACCTGGGCGACTTTGACGTTCAGCCCCTGGCCCATCTCGGTTCCGCCGTGGTTCAGGTGGATCGAGCCGTCGGTGTAGACGTGCACGAGTGCGCCGGCCTGGTTCAGGTGATTGGCGGTGAAAGAGATGCCGAACTTCACCGGCGTGAGCGCCAGGCCGCGCTTCAGATAGCTGTTCTGGGCGTTCCAGGCGGTGACGGCGGCACGGCGGGCGCGGTAATCGCAATCGCGCTCCAGCTCGGTCATCAGCTCGAAGGCGACGCTGTCGGTGACCACCTGGCCATAAGGCGTCTGGTCGCCGGCGACGCCGTAGAGATTGGCCAGGCGCACATCGAGCGGGTCCTTGCCCAGGCGCCAGGCTATGGCGTCCAAGGCGCGCTCGATCCCCATCATCCCCTGGGGTCCGCCGAAGCCGCGGAAGGCGGTGTCGGAGACGGTATTGGTCCGTGTGCGGTGGGAGACGATCTCCGCGGCCTGCAGGGCGTAGGCGTTATCCGAGTGGAACATGGCCCGGTCGTTGATGGCCATCGACAGGTCCGCCGAGTGGCCGCAGCGGGAGGCGAGTTCGAAGGCCGCGCCGCGCAGCTTTCCCTCATCGTCGAAACCCACCCGCCAGTCGGTGACGAAGGCGTGCCGCTTGCCGGTCATCACCATGTCGTCGTCGCGGTCGAGCCGGATCTTGGCGGCCCGCCCGGTCTTGGTCGCGGCCAGCGCGGCGATGGCCGCATAGTGGATCGACTGGGTTTCCTTGCCGCCGAACCCGCCGCCCATCCGGCGCACCTCGACCACCACGGCGTTGTCGCGCAAGCCCAGCGCGCGGGCGATAAGATGCTGAGTTTCCGTGGGATTCTGCGTCGAGGACCAGACATGCAGGTCGCCGTCCTCGCCCGGAACCACCAACGCCACCTGGCCTTCGAGGTAGAAGTGGTCCTGGCCGCCGATGGCCAGGGTCCCCGAAAGGCTGTGCGGTGCGGCGGCGATGGCGGTGGGCGCGTCGCCCAGCCGCATGGTCTGGCTGTCCTCGATGAACGAGCCAGCGGCGCGGGCGGCCTCGATGGTCAGCAGCGCCGGTAGGTCCTCGTATTCGACCACAGCCAGAGCCGCGGCGGCCCGCGCCTTGGGCAGGGTTTCGGCGGCAACGGCGAACAGCGGCTGGCCGACGAAGCTGACCGTCGCGTCGGGGAATAGCGGGTCGTCGCCGGCGATCGGGCTGATGTCGTTCTTGCCAGGAACGTCCGGGGCGCTCAGTACACAGACGACTCCAGGCGCAGTCTTCACCTTGGAGAGGTCCAGGCGCCGGATTTTCGCATGCGCGCGGGCGCTCTGGCCCACGTGAATGTGCAGCAGGTTCGCCGGCTCGGGCAGGTCGTCGATGTAGAGCGCCTCGCCCGCTACATGCTTTTCAGCGCTGTCGTGGGCGATGGCGGAATGGACCACGCCGAGGATGCGGGCAGTCGCGCCGGAATCAGCCATGGCCCACCGCCTCGGTCTCGAGGACGCGGAAGGGCGCGCCGCTCTCGAGGAACGCCTTGAGGAGCAGGTTCTTCGCGGCCTGCAGCCGGTAGTCGGCCGAGGCCCGCATGTCGGTGATCGGCTGGAAGTCCTGGGCCAGCGCCTGGGCGGCGGCGCGCACCACGGGTTCAGTCCACGGCTTTCCCGCGAGCGCCGCTTCGCAGGCGCCGGCGCGCTTCGGCGTCGCCGCCATGCCGCCGAAGGCGACGCGGGCCTCGGCGATCCGGCCGTCGCGCACCCCGATCGAAATCCCCGCACAGACTGCCGAGATGTCCTGGTCAAATCGCTTGGACAGTTTGTAGACTCGGAAGACGCGATCCTTGGCGATCTTCGGGACGATCACCGCCTCGACGAACTCGCCCGGCCGGCGGTCCTGCTTCCCGTAGGCCTGGAAGTAGTCTTCCAGCGGGATCGTCCGGCTCTCGACGCCGCGACGCAGCACCAGCGTCGCGCCGGCTGCGATCAGTGCCGGCGGCATGTCGCCGATCGGCGAGCCGTTGGCGATGTTGCCGCACACCGTTCCCAGGTTCCGCACCTGCAAACCGCCGAGCCTTCTCAGCAGTTCGCCGAACTCGTTATGCAGATCGCCAAGAATGCCGGCTGCGTCGGCGTACCTGACCGCCGCTCCAATCCGGATCGACTCGCCGAGGTCATCGATGCTGCGCAGCTCCGTCACTTCATTGATCGAGATCACGGTCGGCAGGGTGCGGTGCTGTTTGGTCACCCAGAGGCCGACGTCCGTTCCGCCGGCCAGGATCGTCGCGTCCGGGTTTTGCTGCACGGCAGCAGAGAAGTCCGCGAGGGTCCGCGGCGCCAGGAAACGCCGGCCCTTGTGCTGCACCTCCAGGCCGTCGACAGGCCGAATGGCGGTCAGGGCGGCGATCAGGGCCTCGGCGCTCTCCGGATCGTCGCCCATGGCCTGGCCGGCGGCGAGGATCGGGCCATAACCGGTGCAGCGGCAGAGGTTTCCGGCCAGCGCGTCCTTCAGTGTGGCGGTGTCGGTGGGCGCGCCCTCCCGCATGTGGGCGTAGAGGCTCATCACGAACCCGGGCGTGCAGAACCCGCATTGCGAGCCGTGATGGTCGACCATCGCCTGCTGCACCGGGTGGAGCGCCCCGTCTCGCTTCAGGCTCTCGACGGTGAACAGCGCCCGGCCGTCCAGCATCGGCGCAAAGAGAATGCAGGCGTTGACCGCCCGGAACCGCACCTTGCCTCCCTCCAACTCGCCCAGCACCACGGTGCAGGCGCCGCAGTCTCCCTCCGCACAGCCTTCCTTGGTCCCTGTGCGGCGCAGGTCGTAGCGCAGCAGGTTCAGCACCGTCAGGGTCGGGTCGACGTCCGCGAGCTCGCGGACC
>JBOHKZ010000002.1:0-2242 GCA_050729355.1 Phenylobacterium sp.
GATGATCTTCCGCCGGGCGGCGTCCATAATCTGGGTCGGGAGGGGTGATCGAATTCAGGTCGGTAAAGGTCGTCGAATGAGAAGATTCTTCGGTTCCCTCTGTCTTGTGCTGGTGTTGGCGGGCGCCGCCCTGCCCGCGTCCTCCGAGACCACAGCCCCCCCAACTCCTCCCCCAGCGCCGGCCGCCGCCGACATCGACCCGAGCTATCAACTCGGGACCGGCGACAAGCTCCGCATCACCGTCTTTGGGGAAGAAGCGCTCACCGGGGAATTCTCGGTCGGCGACCGCGGCACGGTGTCGTTCCCGCTGGTCGGCGAAGTGCCGGCCGCCAAACGGTCCGTGGCTGAGTTCAAGTCCAGTCTCACCGCCGCGCTGAAAGACGGATACCTGTTGGACCCGCGGATCGCGGTCGAGGTGCTGACCTACCGCCCCTATTACGTCCTGGGAGAGGTCGGAAAGCCCGGCGAGTACCCCTATACCAGCGGCCTCACCGTGCTGAACGCGGTGGCGGCGGCCTCGGGCTTCACCTACCGCGCCAACACCAAGCGCGTGTTCATCAAACACGCGGGCGCGGCCGCCGAAGAGAAGCTGCCCCTGACGGCGACTCAGACCGTGGCTCCAGGCGACACCATACGCATAGGCGAGCGCTACTTCTGAGCCGACGCGCCTGTCCCGAAGGCGCCACGCCGGTTCCCGCCGGGCGTCGATCGTTGGCTTCACGCCCATCCGGGTTCACCGATCGACCCGTCCGCCGCCGGCCGCTCGCGCGCCGCCGGCCGCTCCCGCCGCGCCTCGATGGACGCCGCGCCCCAGGCCCGGAACGAGCGTGAGGACGCAGCGGACTGGGTGCGGCGCAATTCCCAGACCGCACAGGCGATGTGATAGAGCGAGCTCGCCGGGGCCGGCTCGTCCTTCCAGGAACCGTCGGCGAAGAGCTTGTCGTGCCAGACGCCGGGCACGGGCGCGCTGAGATAGAGCAGCAGACTCTTCGCGGCCGCCACGGCGTGCGCCTCGTAGATGCGCGCCCTGGCGGGATCCAGTTCGGCGAGCAGCAGCGCAGCCTTCAACCGCTCCGTCTGCGGCCACAGGCGGGCCTGCGAACTGCGCACCTGAAGGTCGTCGTTCAAGGCGTCGACGGCCACGCCGCGGTGTGGATCGACCCCCGAAACGCCATTCTGGAAGAGCGCGATGGCGGCCTCCAGGGCCGTCGGGCGCCCCGTCAGTTTCGACCAGCGCCCCAGCAGCCAGGCCCATTCGAACTGATGACCCGGCTCCACCAGCCGACCCATCTCGCCGGCCGCGGGACGCCACTGCGGGTCGAAGAATTCCCGCACATAGCCGCGCTCGGCGTCGACGAAGCGGCTCAGGGCCAGGTCCACGATTTCGCCGGCGAACGTCTCCCAGGCTTGGCCGCCACCCGCCTCCATCCAGGCCAACGCCGCCTCGAGCATGTGCATGTGGGGGTTGGACTGGTTGGCCCGCTCGCCGCTTTCGAGGAACCCGCCGGCAGGGCAGCGCCGTCCCGCGCGGATGACGTCGAGAAGCTCCGTGGCCTTGGCCTCGAAATCGCCGCGCAAGGTCACCCGCGCGCCCGTCGCCCACCCGAGCAGGGCGAACGCCTGATCGTAAAGCGTGGCGACGTCGTCGACCGGCGCGCCGCGGTCATTCACCGAACTCCGAAAGAGCCCGTCGGAACGTCGGAAGTGACCCTCGAAGAACGCCAGCCCGTGCTCCATGGCCTGCAGCCACGGGCCGTTCCAGCCGGAGGCGCCGGCGGCGGCGTAAACATAGACCTGGCGCATCTGAACCCTGGCCCGGCGCGGCCCGACCACCGGCCTGCCCGTGAGGGAAAGGCTGTCGTGATAACCGCCCCACTGGTGGTCAGCGCCCAGGCTCCACCACAGCGGCAGGGCCGAGACATCGAGCCAATCGTCCAGGCGCCGGGAAAGCGCGGGAAGATCATGCGCCGCCCCGCCGCGATCCGCGTCGGCGGCCGGACGATCCGCGACCCGCTCGACGACGGACTTGACGCTCTGGGCCCGGTCGAGGGCGCAAACCAGCACCGCGTCGTGCTCGACGATCACCGCGATATCCTTCACCCCAACGGTCGCGACCAGCATCCCAGGGGCGGCGCGCACCACCGCGCCGAAGGTGTCGATCATCACCGCGTCGCCCTCGACCGAGTTGCATCGCTCGTCGTGATCGTGCGCGGCCCAAACGGCGTCCCACGCACCCAGGTCC
>JBOHKZ010000003.1:0-3775 GCA_050729355.1 Phenylobacterium sp.
GCCGTAGCCCTTCTGCAGCAGCACCTGGCCGTCCTTGACCACCACCACCACCGCCCCGGCCACATCGCCGCGTTGCAGGGCATACGGCATATAGCCGTCGAGCCAGGCCTCCAGGTCCTCGCGCGTCAGCACCTTCGCCGCCGACGGGGCGGCCACAGAGGTCGGCACGGGCGGCGTCCGGGGATGGGGTGAGGGCGAAGCGGCCGCGGGCGCCCCAAGTGCGGGAGACGCCAGGAAGCAGAGCGCCGCCAGCAATCCGCCGAAAATCACCTTCAAACGCATCCGCTCCCCCATCGTAGACGCTGGCGCCGTGTTCGGTCGCCGTTGTGACCTTGGGGGACTGCTCGCCGCGGTGGATCGATGCGCGGATCGACGGACATCATTCGCAGCGGTAGCGGACCGGGCCGCCCCGAGGGCATGTTCACACCCGCGGATGTAAGCATGTCTCCAATTTGAGGCAATGTCTATGAATGGAGAACGACGAGCACGTACCGGCTTTAGGAATGGCGCAACGTCGACGCCGCCCAGGAGGTTCGCGTCAGCGCCTGCAAGGGCGGACTATTTTGCGCCGGCTTCGCTCTCCGCCATACTGATTAGCTCGTCCTCGAGGTTCTGGTCCTCGCTGGAACAGACCGCCAGCACAAGCGCGCTCTCGCAATCCTTCGCGACATACGCGTGGGCCATGGGGCTATCCAGGTAGACGCCCTGTCCGGCGGTCAAGGTGATCGTCTTGTAGAATTCCAGGTGAACCTCGATCGACCCTTCCACAACGTAGATGAACTCCTCGCCGGCGTGGCGCACAGGCTCGCCGAACTCGTGCATGTTGTGCTTGCGGATCCGAACGAGGATCGGAACCATCCGCTTTTCCCGAAGGTCCGCGCACAGATATTCGTAGTCATAGTTAGCGGTCGTGATCTTCACCGAGTTTCCGCCGGCGGCGACGCTACGCCGACCCGTGACGACCGCCTGAGCTGAGCGTCCGTCCGCATCTTCCGCCTGCGCCAGGAACTCGGTCATGGTGAAGCCCAGCCGCGACGCAAACTGCTGGAGCTTGTCGTAGGTGAGCGACAGCTTGTCTGACTCGACTTTGGCCAGGGTCGACAGCGGCGTGCCGGTCTTTTCGCTCATCTGACGAAGCGTCCAGCCGTTCTCCCGTCGCAGGCGACGGATGAGAGCCCCGAGCGAACTTGCCTCTGACATACCTAAATGCGCTCCCCACGGTGAAATGACGCCAGGATTCTCTCGCGCGGTCGATGCTCGACCGCCAACCTGCAAATTCCCTCAAATCCCCGCCTAGCACGCCGCAACGCTGGGTGCACGGTGAGCTTGTCGGCGCGCCGCGATCGCCGCCTGCGCCCAGCACCCCAGCGCGGCGCTCCGGCGGCGTCCGCCAGAGCCGTTTCTAAAAAATCACACACCGACCTAATCCGATACAACCGGCTCATTTATGAAACTTTCCCTGATAGTCGGATAATTTTCTATGATACTTGCCGGTGAAATAACACTCGCAACCGGCCCGAGGGGAAACCATGTCCACCGCACTCCACCGCCACCTTTGCCTCACCACCGCATTAGGCGGCGGCCTCGCCATGTCGCTGTTCGCCGGCACGGCCTTCGCACAGGCGGCCAACCCCGCCGCGGCGCCCTCGAACGCGGGAACCGCCGTTTCGGAAGTGCTCGTCACGGCCGAGAAGCGGGAGGCGCGCCTGCTGGAAGTCCCGGCGCCCGTGACCGCGGTCCTCGCGTCCACCCTTACCCGCCAGGCGGCCGTGCGCCTTGACGACTACGCCGCCCTGGTGCCGGGCCTGAACCTCTCCGGATCCCAGCCTGGCAACCAGACGCTGGTGCTTCGCGGGATTTCGACGGGCAATTCGAACTCGACGACCACCGCGGTCTATATCAACGACACCCCGGTCGGCGGCTCGTCGGCCCAGTCGTTCGACAGCTCCGGCCTCGACATCGACCCCGGCACCCTGCAGCGCATCGAGGTGCTGCGCGGCCCGCAGGGAACGCTCTATGGCGCCAACGCGCTGGGCGGGATCCTCAAATATGTGACGATCACCCCGAGCCTTTCGCACTACTCCGCCCGCTTCCAGTTCGACGGGACGCTTGTCGACGGCGGCGGCTCGGGCGGCGCCATCCGCGGCATGGTGGACGGACCGATCATCCAGGATCAGCTGGGCTTCACCCTGTCCGGGTTCAAACGGGTCGACCCCGGCTTCATCGACAACCCGCGCCTAGAGAAGACGGACCTCAATCGGACCAATACCTACGGCATGCGCCTGGCCCTGGAATGGCGGCCGACCGACAAGCTGACCATCGACGGTTCCGTGCAGACGCAGGACAGCAAGAGCGGCGGGACCCCGGAGCAGCTCGTGGGCCTCAACCTCAAGCCGCTGAACGGCGGGACCCAGCAGCTGTTCTATACGGCCACGCCCCAGAAGCTGACGACCACCCTCTACAGCGGGTCGGTGAACTACGACTTCGGCTGGGCCACGGCGGTGTCGATCACCAGCTACGAGCACCACTCCCGCAAGGCGGTGGACGACGTCACCGACCTCTATGGTCCGCTGATCGGCCTGCCGACCCCGCCGATCGGGCTGAACTTCACGAACAACCCGCGGCTCGGCAAGTTCACCCAGGAATTCCGGCTGGCGTCGGAGGGCGACGGCCCCTGGCAGTGGCAGGCGGGCTTCTACTACACGCGCGAACACGGCGGCGTCGTCCAAGCCGTCGACACGTTCAACGTCATCACCCAGGCGCCCATCGACGCGGTGTCCCTGTTCGGGGATTCGCTGTTCTTCGGCAAGGTGAGCGCGAAGTACAAGGAATACGCCGGCTACGCCGACGTGACCTACAACTTCACCCCGCAGTTCCAGATCCAGGTCGGCGTCCGCGAGAGCTACAACAAGCAGAGCCACGTCTTCCCGTCGGAGGGCTTGCTGGCCGGCGGGTCGCAGACCGTGACCGGCGGATCGTCGGACGATAGCTTCACCTACCTGATCACGCCGAAATACACCTTCGACGAGAACAGCATGGTCTATGGCCGTATCGCGTCCGGCTACCGCCCGGGCGGTCCGAACAACGGCCTCGCCGCGCTCACCGGCCTGCCCACGACGTTCGGGCCCGACACGCTCACCAACTACGAAGTCGGCTACAAGGCCTCCTTCCTGGACCGCACGGCGACCCTGGACCTCTCGATCTTCGACATCGAGTGGAAGGACATCCAAATCCTGGAGACCGTGGCCGGCATCAGCCAGACCGGCAACGGGGCGAAGGCCCGCAGCTACGGCTTCGAGGGTGCGGCCAGCTGGACGCCGATCACCGGGCTCAACCTGTTCGCCACGCTGGCGCTGACCAAGGCCTATCTCAGCGAAGACGCGCCCGGCGTGAACGGCAAGGACGGTGACCGGCTCCCCTACAGCCCGAAGGTCGGCGGCACCATCAGCGCGGACTACCAGTTCCCGCTCGTGGGCGAACTCACCGGCTTCGTCGGCGCCACGTTCCGCTATGTCGGCGACCGCCAGCCTGACTTCCAGTCTTCGGCGCCTCCGGGCTACGTCCGCCCCACGCTCGACGCCTATCACACCTTCGACCTGCGGGCCGGCGTGCAGCGCGACGGGGTCGAGATGAACTTCTACGTCAAGAACCTGAACAACTCGGGGGGCCTGACCAACCTGCGGTCCGGCAACATCGACGGCGTGTCATCCCCGCTCTACGCCGGCATCATCCAGCCGCGCACCGTGGGCGTGTCCCTGATCACGAAGTTCTAAGC
>JBOHKZ010000004.1:0-10540 GCA_050729355.1 Phenylobacterium sp.
CGCCCGGCCAGCACGACGTCGGCGCCTGCCTGCGCCAGGGCCTCGGCGATCGCCGCGCCGAGACCGCGCGAGGCGCCGGTCACCAGGGCGACGCGGCCGCTGAGATCGAAGCCGCTCACGAGGCGACGGGCATCCGGGGCGCGCGGTAGGACTCGAAGTTGCCGCAGACCCCGATGGACTGACCGGAGATGTGCCGCGCCAGGTCGGACGCCAGGAACGTCGCCATGGCCGCGACGTCGCCCATGCTGACGGGTTCGTGCATCGAGATGTTGTGCAGCAGGAAGGGGAGGTAGTCCTCGTAGCTCATGCCGATCGCCGCGGCCTGTTCGGCGATCACCCGTTGCCCGCGCGGACCATCGACGAGCCCCGGGAGGATGGCGTTCACCCGGATGCCGAATTCGCCGAGTTCGACGGCCAACGCGTCGGTAAGCCCGCGCAGGGCGTACTTCGAGGCCGAGTACGGCGAGCGCAACGGCATGCCCATCCGGCCGGCCGCCGAAGACATGTTGAGGATCACGCCATGCCCCTGGGCCTTGAAGAGGCGCGCGGCGCGCCGGGCGCTCAGGAACGCGCCGGTCACATTCACGTCCAGGGTGCGCGACCACTCTTCCGGGGTGATCTCGTCCACCGGCTTCGTCGGACCGGAGACGCCGGCGTTGTTCACCAGGATGTCCAGTCCGCCGAGCGCGGTCTCCACGGCGTCAAATAGCCGGTCGACGTCAGCGGCGACGGCGACGTCGGCGCGGACGGTCAGGACGCCGGCGTCCGCCGCCTTGAAGTCGGCGAGCGCGGCGTCGTCGACATCGCAGACCACCACCACGCACCCCGCGCCCATGAAGCGTTCCGCGATGGCGCGGCCGATGCCCGCGCCCCCCGCCGTGATCAGCGCGCGTCGTCCGGAAAGATCGATCTGCACTAGGCCTCCCCGCGCGCCTGGGCCTCAGGCGGCATGACCGGATGATAATTGCGATCGAACCAGAGGGCGGCGTCGCCGATGTCGCTCTCAAGGCCCTGTTTCGCCAGGTTGATATCGTGACGTTTCAGTCCCTCCATCAGCATCTCGTGGTGCTGCTGCCCGCCTTCCATCAGCCGGCTCTCCATCCTGGAGGTCGGATTGATCGGAAGCCGTAGGAGGGGGCCCAGCTTCAGCCAGAGCGACTCAATCATCGGCAGCAGAAGCTCGGAGCGGGACGCGCGGTAGACGCTGAAGTGAAAGGCCCGGTTCGCGGCCAGGAACGCGGCCTCGTCGCCCAGGGCGATGGACTCGCGGATTTCCTGGAGGGCGGCCTCGGACTGCTGGATCTCTTCGGCCGAGATGTGCTGCGCGGCCATGGCCGTGGCCATGCCCTCAAGCATGATCCGGATGCGGTAGAGCTCGGCCACGCGTTCGCGGCTCATGACCGGAATCCACACCTGCCGGCTCGGGAGCTGCATGCCCACGGCGCCCTCGGCCAGAAGCCGGCTCAGTGCTTCGCGCACCGGCATGACGCTGGTGCCCATGGCGGCGGCCAGGGCGCGGATCGTGAAGGAGTCCCCGGGCTGGAACCGGCCTTCCATAATACTCTCGCGGAGCGATCCGTAGACGCGGACCTGCAGGGTCGTCGTGTCCACGGAACGTAGCTTTTCGAGCGACATGCGCGCCTGACTTAATCACCTAAGGGTTGTGAGCGTCGCACGGGGATTTGTCGTTGACAACAAGAAATATGTGATCACAAAATACGAAATAAAGGGAGGGGCGGGCTGTCTTCGGACCGCCCGGTTCTCAGCGACCCAACCTTCGCGTCAACGCCAGGCCGGTCCATTCATGTCCATTGGAGCGAATACGAGCGATGCGACTGGCCTGCGACACCGGCGGCACCTTCACGGATCTCATCGTCGAGCTCGAGGACGGCTCGCTCAAGATGTTCAAGGCCCCCACGACGCCCGATGATCCGGTGCGCGGGGTGGTCGACGCCGTCAAGCTCGCGGCGGAGGAGGCGGGCCTGACGCTGGAGGCGTTCCTCGCCGGCGCGGACACCTTCATCCATGGCACGACCCACGCGATCAACGCGATCATCACGGGCCGGACCGCGCGCACCGCGATGCTCACCACCAAGGGGCATCGCGACATGCTGGTGCTGCGGGAGGGCGGTCGGGCCGACCCCTTCAACATGGCCGCGCCCTATCCCGAGCCCTACATTCCACGATCCCTGACATTCGAGATCGACGAGCGCATCGGGCTGGGCGGACGGGTGATCGATCCGCTCGACGAGACGGCGTTGCTGGAGGTGATGCGGCGCCTCAAGACCCTCGACGTCGATGCGGTCGCGGTCTGCCTGCTGTGGTCGATCGCCAATCCCGACCACGAACTCAAGGTGGCGAGCGCGCTGCGCGAGCACCTGCCCGGCGTGCCCTTCACGCTGTCCCACGTCCTCAATCCCACGCTTCGGGAGTATCGTCGGGCGTCGGCGACCGCGATCGACGCCTCGCTGAAGCCCTTGATGACCCGCTACCTGGCGTCGCTGTCGGATCGCCTGCGCGCGGTGGGCTTCGGCGGGCGGCTGCTGGTGCTGACCTCGCAGGGCGGGATGATCGACGCCCAGGAGATCGCCCAGGCGCCGATCCACGTGATCAACTCAGGACCCTCGCTCGCGCCGATCGCGGGCCGCTACTTCGGGGCTGTCGGGGCCGGGACGGACATCGTCGTCGCCGACACCGGGGGCACCACCTACGACGTCAGCCTGGTGCGCGGCGGGACGATCCCGTTGACCCGCGAGACCTGGATCGGCCAGCCTTATCTCGGGCACATCACCGGCTTCCCGTCGGTCGACGTGAAGAGCGTCGGCGCGGGGGGCGGCAGCATCGCGCGGGTCGACGACGGCGGGGTCCTGCACGTGGGGCCCCAGAGCGCCGGCGCCTTTCCGGGCCCGGTCTGTTACGGCAAAGGCGGCCAGCTCCCGACGCTGACGGATGCGTGCATCGTGCTCGGCTATCTCGATCCCGCCTATTTCCTCGGCGGCTCGATCCCGCTCGATCCGGAGGCGGCGGCGCGGAGCATCGACACCCTGGTGGCCCAACCCCTGGGCTGCACCCTCGATCAGGCCGCGGCTTCCATCGTCACGGTGGCGACCGAGAACATGGTCCAGGCCATCGCCGACATCACCGTGAACCAGGGCATCGATCCGGCGGATTCCGTGCTGGTCGGCGGCGGCGGCGCGGCCGGCTTCAACTCGGTGCTGATCGCACGACGGCTCGGGATCAGGACGGTGGTCATTCCCGAGGTCGGGGCGGCGCTCAGCGCCGCCGGCGCCCTGATGTCGGAGCTCGCGTCGGACAGCCGTGCGACGGCCCTCATGAGCACCAAGGACTTCGATTTCGCGAAGGCGAACGCCGTGCTGGCTCGCCTGGAGGCCCAGGCGGAAGCGTTCCTGGCTGCGACCAGCGAAGGCGTCAGCCGAAGCATCGTGTTCGCGGTCGAGGCCCGTTACCAGGCGCAGGTCTGGGAGATCGACGTCCAACTTCCGCTGACCCGCTTTGAGGGACCCGCGGACATGGCGACCTTCGTCGAGGCGTTTCATCGCGCCCACGAGCGGATATTCTCGTTCCGAGATCCGGTCTCGGCGGTGGAAATCGTCGGCTGGTCGGCGCGCGCCGCGGTCAAGCTCCACGACCGGGTGATCGGCCGCCTTGCAGCCTCCGCCTCGGATGGCGCGCGCGGGACGGAACGCCGAATCTACTTGGCCAACGAGGGCGCGGTGATGGCGCAGGTCGTCCACCTCGAGGATCTCGCGCTCGGCGAAATCCGTTCGGGCCCGGCGATCGTCGAGACGCCGTTCACCACCATCCTCATCGACACCGCCTGCCGCTACGAGCGCACCGCCGACGGCAGTCTCGTGCTGAACCTCCACTGACCCCTCGGGACCCGGACATGACCCAACGCGATCTCGACGGCGCTGAACTGGCGGTGCTCAACAACCGGCTGCAGGGCGTGGCGAGGAAGATGGCCAACACCTTGCTGCGGGCCGGGCGCTCGGGCGTGCTCAATCGCGGACGCGATTTCTCGGCCTGCGTGGTCAACGCCAACTGCGAATTGATCGCGGCGGCCGAAAGCCTCCCGATCCATGTGCTGTCGGGTCCCGACCTGATGGCGCGCGCGATGCTCGCGTTTCACCCCGACATCCGGCCGGGCGACGCGTTCCTGCACAATTCGCCCTATCACGGCTGTTCCCACCCCGCCGACCACACGATCCTGGTCCCGGTGATCGATCCGCAGGGCGTTCATCGCTTCACCGTGGTGGCCAAGGCGCACCAGGCCGACATCGGGAATTCGATCCCGACGACCTATCACGGCACGGCCCAGGACGTTTACGAGGAAGGCGCGCTGATCTTCCCGGCCGTCCGGGTCCAGACCGACTACAAGACCAACGAGGACATCGTGCGGATGTGCGAGATGCGCATTCGCGTTCCGGAGCAGTGGCACGGCGACTTCCTGGCCATGCTGGGAGCCGCCCGGATCGGCGAGCGCGAACTGCTGATGATCGGTGAGGAGCTGGGCTGGGAGCGCCTGGAGCGCTTCGACCGGCAATGGCTTGACTACAGCGAGACCCGCATGGCGGCGGCGATCGCCAAGGTCCCGGCGGGGCGGGCCGAGGCCACGAGCGTCCACGACGCGATCCCCGGAACGCCCGCGGCGGGCATTTCAGTGACCTCGAAAGTGACGGTGGATCCGATCGGCGGCTACATCGAGGTGGATCTCCGCGACAACCCCGACTGCCTGCCCTGCGGCCTGAACCTCAGCGAGGCCTGCGCCCGGACGAGCGCCTTGATCGGCGTCTTCAACTCCATCGATCCCACGGTTCCGAAGAACGCAGGCGCCTTTCGCCGGGTGCGGGTGCTGCTACGCGAAGGTTGCGTCGTGGGCATCCCCTTCCATCCCACCAGTTGTTCGGTGGCGACGACCAACGTGGCCGACCGGGTCTCGGGCTCGACGCAGCGCGCCATGGCGATGATCGGCGATGGCTTCGGCATGGCCGAGATCGGCGCCGGGCTCTCGCCGTCCAGCGGGGTCATCTCCGGGGTCGACCCGCGCAGCGGCAAGGTGTTCATCAACCAGGTGTTCATGGGCCACACGGCCGGCGCCGCCTGCGCCGCCAATGACGCCTGGCTCACCTATCTGCACGGCGGCAACGGCGGGCTCTGCTTCATCGACAGCGTCGAGCTGGATGAGGTGGCGCAGCCGGTGATCATCCGCGAGCGCCGGCTGGTGGCGGATACCGAAGGCGCGGGCCGGACCCGTGGCGCGCCCTGTCTCCACGTCGAATTCGAGCCCGACGGCTGCGACGTGGACGTGGCCTACGTCTGCGATGGGGTGGTCAACGCGCCGCTCGGCGTGCGGGGCGGGCTGGACGGCGGCGGCGCCCGTCAGTTCATCCGCGAGGTCGGCGGCTCGGCGAAATCGTTGCCATCAGCGACGGTCGCCCGGTTGCTGCAGGGCGAAGTGCTGGTCTGTCTAACCACGGGCGGCGGCGGTTACGGCGACCCGTTCGAGCGTCCGAGCGAGAAGGTCCGTCACGACGTCCGGGAGGGTTGGATCACGTCCGGGCGCGCCGAGACTGTCTACGGCGTGGCCCTGACGGCGGCCGGCGAGGTCGATCTGGCGAAGACCGAAGAGCTGCGCGCGCGTCCCTGACGCCGCGCTTAGGCGGCGGCGCGTCCCGGCGGCGACAGGGCTTCCACGAGCATCGCGCAGGTGTGATTGAGATCGGCGGAGATTCCCGCCTTGGCCTTGCGGCCATCCCGGCGGCCGAGGGCCGAGATGACCTGATTGTGGTCATCGGAGATGGTGCCTTCGTGCAGGATCGGCAGATGTCGGCTCAGGACGGGGCCGATCTGCAGCCAGAACGTTTCGATCGTGTCCACGAGTTGCGGCATGCGTGACGCGCGATAGATCGCGAAGTGGAATTGCCAGTTGAGGTCGGTGTAGCGGCGGATGTCGCCCTTGGAGAGCGCGCGCTCCATATCGCGCTCCAAGGTCTCCAGGGCCTCCACGTCGTGCCTGGAGATGTTCTTGGCCGCTTCCGACGCCGCCAGACCCTCCAGGACGACTCGAATCTTGTAGATTTCCTGGATCCGCACGGCGTCGAGTTGCGGCACGGCGATCGTGCGGTTGGGCTGTGATTCCAGCGCCCGCTCAGTGATCAGCCGCCGAAGCGCATCCCGCACCGGCATGGCGCTGGTCCCGAGCGAGCTGGCCAGATTGCGGATGGAAAGCTTCTGCCCGGGCTCGAATGCGCCGGCCATCAGCGCACGGCGAAGCTCGTTGTAGATGCGATCGTTGAGGGTGTCGCGAGACACCGCTTCGACGGGGAGGGGGCGTGCCGGAGGTCTTCCCATACTTCCGCGTATCCCAGAATCTTGCTGCGACCGAGCAAAAATATGCCAGCGGGAACGGTCCGCAAGCCAAACCTTCATATTGCCGACCGGTTGCGGCGCCCAATGCGCGATGATATGACGTCTAAGAAATATGTGATCACAAAAGGCGGGGCGTCGATGAAGTTGCAGGACAAGGTCGCGATCGTGACGGGCGGCAGCCAGGGCATCGGCCAGGCGATCGCCGAACGCCTGGCCGCGGACGGCACCCAGGTGGCGGTGGTTGCGCGCGGGCTCGAGCGCGCCCAGGCGGTCGCGGCCGGCATCGTGGCCCGCGGCGGCGTCGCGCGCGCTTACGGCGCCGACTGTTCGCTCGTCCCGGAGATCGACGCGGTCGTGGCCAAGGTTGTCGCCGATTTCGGCGGTCTCGACATCGTCGTCGGCAACGCCGGCGCCTTTCGCACCATGCCCCTGGAGGAGACCACCGAGGCGGTGTGGGACGAACAACTTGATCTCAATCTCAAGGGGACCTTCTTCCTGGTGAAAGCCGCCGTGCCGCATCTCGAACGCCGCGGCGGCGGCAAGGTGGTGCTGATCTCGTCGATCGCCGGCGTGCGGGCCTTCCCCAACTGCGCCGCCTATTGCGCCTCGAAGGGCGGTCTGGTGAATCTCACCAAGGCGCTGTCCGTTGAGCTCGCTGCGCGCCGGATCAACGTCAACACCATCGCCCCCGGCAATGTCGAGACGCCGATCAACGAGCATCTGCGCGGCCCCGACCACGACGCCTACGTCAAGCTGATGAGCGATCGCACCCCCACCGGTCGCGCGTTCCTGAAGCCCACGGACATCGCCGGCGCGGCGGCCTATCTGGTGTCCGAGGACGCGATCGCCATGCACGGCGGCGTCATGGTGGTGGACGACGGATGGTGCGCCTGGTGAACCGTCTGGGCGGCGTCGTCGTCACCGGCGCCGCCGACGGGATCGGCCGCGCCATCGCAGAGGGCTTTCTCAAGGCGGGCCGGCAGGTGCACATCTGCGACATCCGGGCTGACGCCTTACGGGCGGCGGTGGCCGAGAGTCCGGGACTTCGCGGCACGGTCGCCGACGTCGGGCAGCGCGCCGCGGTGTCCGAAGTCTTCGAGGCGGCGCGCGGTTGGATGGGCGAGGTCGACGTCCTCGTCAACAATGTGGGTATCGGCGGTCCGCGGGGACCCATCGAGGAGATCGATCCCGATGCGTGGGCGGAGTCGTTCCGGGTCAACGTCGCCGGCGCGCTCTATGGCATGCAGACGGTCATTCCCGAGATGAAGGCCCGCCGGCGCGGGGCGATCGTCAACATCTCGACGGCGTCGACCCGGACTGGCCTGCCGATGCGCACGCCCTACGTGGCGTCCAAGACAGCGCTTGAGGGGCTCACCCGAAACGCCGCCCGCGAGCTCGGGCCGTGGGGAATCCGCTGCAACGCCCTTCTGCCGGGGATAATGGACAACGCCCGCATGGATGGGCTGATCGCGGCGCGTGCGGCGCGCGAGGGCCGGGCGCCGGCGGAGATCGAGGCGGACTATCTGCGGTTTGTCTCCCTGCGGGCAAGGACGCGGCCTGAGGACGTGGCCGACGCCGCGGTGTTCCTGGCGTCTGAAGCCGCCGCCCGGATCACCGGGGAGATCATCAGCGTCAGCGGAAACCTCGAGTGGGAGGAATAGTCCTCAAATCGCTTGCCGTGTAATTTGCAATATGTGATCACATTATGAGGTTCGCGGCGATGGGTCGCCGCAGGGGGCAAGCGATGCGCAAGGCCGAGAAAGTCATCATCACCTGTGCGCCGACAGGATCCATCCATACGCCCTCGATGTCGCCGCATCTGCCGGTGACCGCCAACCAGATCGCCGATGAAGCCATCGCGGCGGCGAACGCCGGGGCGGCGATCATCCACCTGCATGCCCGCAACGAGGCGGACGGCAGCCCGACGCCCGATCCCGAGGCCTTCATGGCCTTCCTGCCGCGCATCAAGCAGAGCACCAACGCCGTGGTGAACATCACCACTGGCGGCAGCCACACCATGACCCTCGACGAGCGGATGGCGGCGGGCAAGCGGGCGCAGCCCGAGGTCTGCTCGCTCAACATGGGCCCGCTGATCTTCGACTACACCGCGGCCGCCAAGCGGGTGAAGACGTGGAAGTACGACTGGGAGCAGCCCTACGTGGCCGGCTCGTACGATCGGGTGATGTACAACACCAACCTCTACATCGAGCGCATTCTGACCGAGATCGGCGCGGCCTACGGCACGCGCTTCGAGTACGAGTGCTACGACATCGGCCATCTTTACACGCTTGCCCACTTCGCCGACCGGGGCCTGGCCAAGCCGCCGTTCTTCATCCAAGGCGTCTTCGGCGTGCTGGGCGGGGTCGGCGCGGATGTCCGCAATCTCGGTCACATGGTGACGGTGGCCGACAGCCTGTTCGGCGACGATTATTTCCTGTCGGCGTTCGGCGCAGGCCGCAATCAGATCCCGATCTGCACCCAAAGCGCCCTGTTGGGCGGGAACGTCCGCGTCGGTCTCGAGGACAGCCTCTTCATCGGCAAGGGCCAACTCGCCACGGGGAACGCCGAGCAGGTGACCCGCATCCGGACGATCATCGAGGCCCTCGGGCTGGAGGTGGCGACGCCCGACGACGCGCGCCAGATGTTGTCCCTCAAGGGCGGCGACCAAGTCGCGTTCTGACCCTCCCTCGCCAGCGTCGCTTCAGGACGGACTCGTGATCGAAACCCTTCGCGCCGTCGCGCATCCCTGGCTGTGCGACATCAACGGCCATCTCAACACGCGGCACTATCAGAGCTGGTTCGACGACGCGACGATGCACCTGCTGGGCGCCTGCGGCTTCGACGCCGTGAACGCGCGGCTGATCGGCGTCGGCGTCGTCGACGTCAAATGCGTGATGGAATACCAGGCCGAGGTCCCGCCGGGCGGGCTCACGGTGTTGCGCAGCGGCTTTCGCAAGTTGGGACGCAGCTCCTTCGTCTCGTTCCATGAGATGCTGTCGGCGAGAAGCGCCCAACTCCACGCCACGTGTGAGACCACGTCCCTGTTTTTCGATCTCGAGGCGCGTCGGAGCATGGCGATGCCGGATGACTTTCGGCAGGCCGTCGAGGCGCTTCTCGAGCCGGAGTCTTGACCCCGGCGGCCCTCGCCGGTCGCGCCAGGTCTCAACCGCCGTCCAGCGACATGGTCGTGGACATTCAAAAATATATGTGATCACACTTGTCATGCGACCGTCACCAGGACGAGCCGCGGGGTCGAGGGCTGGTCATGACGGACGCCGTGTCGAAGGGATCGCCGCTGACGGCGCCGACCGCAACGGCGTCGGTCGCAAGCGGCCCGTTCTCGGCGGCCTACACCCGCTACGCGCTCTGGCTTCTCCTGGGCCTTTCGGTCGTCAACTTCATCGACCGCTCGATCGTGAACATCCTGGCCGAGCCGATCAAGAAGGAGCTCGGACTCCACGATTGGCAGCTGGGCGTGATGACCGGCCTGGGGTTCGCTGTGGTCTACACGCTCTGTGGGCTTCCCATCGCGCGCCTCGCCGAGCGCCGCAACCGCTCCCTGATCATCACGGCGTCGGCGGTCGTCTGGGGGGGATTCACATTCCTGTGCGGCTCGGCGCAGAGCTTCGCCCAACTCCTGCTCTACCGGACCGGCGTCGGCCTTGGCGAGGCGGGCTATGGCCCAACGGCGGTCTCCCTGATCTCCGACTATGTGTCGCCGGCGAAGCGCGCTTCGTCATTGGCCTTCTACGCCATGGGCGCGCCGATCGGCGGGCTGATGGGGCTGGCGCTCGGGGGGATCGTGGCCGACGCCTACGGCTGGCGCGGCGCCTTCCTGCTGGTCGGCCTGCCGGCCCTGATCCTCGCCGCCTTGGCCTTCTTCACGCTTCGTGAGCCTCGAAAACTCCTGGCCTCGCAGGCCGCGAAGAACCAGGAAACCAAGGCCACCTTCGGGGAGACCCTGCGCTCCCTCGGCGGCAAGCGGGCCTATTGGCTGGTCATGCTGGGGGCCGCCACCAAGACCTTCATCAACCTCGGGCATGCTCCGTTCGTCGTCTCCTTCTTCCTGCGCAACCACGGCCACGAGATCTCCGGACTGGCGAGCCACATCGGCCTGCTGTCGATCGGGTTCCTGGGTCTGGCGACCGGC
>JBOHKZ010000005.1:0-8117 GCA_050729355.1 Phenylobacterium sp.
CCCCGGCCGCGGGGGCCCGGCCCGGCAGGCCGAGCCCCCGCTGATCAGTTGCGCAGGGTCAGTTCGATGCCGAGGGTTCGAGGCTGATTGTAGGTGATGAAGGGCACCGCCGCGCCGGAGCGACCCCGCGCCTCGATGTACTTCGCGTCGAAGAGGTTGCGCGCGAAGAACGCCAGTTCCTCTCCGGACGTGTTCGCGAACGCCAGGCGCGCCGCCACGGTCGCAAAGCCCTTCTGGGTGAAGTCCGGACCGTTGGACGGATCGGAATACGTCCGGCTCCGGTAGGTGTAGGACAGAGACGCGTTGCCATCGATCTTGCTGTTGAGCTGCCACTTGTAGGTGCTGGTGAGCGACCCCTGGAACCGCGGCGCCTCGATGAGCGTGTTTCCGGTGTAGGCGCCGAACACCGGCGGCGGCCCGGCGCTGATCTGGAAGGCGTTGGGAAACGAGTTGAAATAGGCGTGGTTGAAGCCGACGCCGCCGGTGAAGTGCAGTCCCGCCGTGACCGCGGCGTCGAAGTCGACCTCGACACCCTTGGATGTGGCCAGCGCCGCGTTGCTGATCTGGCTGGCGCTCACCAGCCCGCCGCCCGGCAGGGGAATCGAATTGAACTGGGTGACTTGGAAGTTGGTGAAGCGCTCGTGATAGGCCGAGATGTTCAGCCGCAGGCGATGGTCGAACAGGAACATCTTCACGCCGGCCTCGTAGTTCTTCACCGACTCGCTATCGAACTCGAGAGACCCTCGCGTCGCCTGCAGTTGGCTCGTCGTGACCAGGTCGACGTTCCAGCCGCCCGGACGCTTGCCGGTGCTGTAGAGCGCGTAGATGTTGATGTCCTCCACCGGCGTGAAGGTCACGCTGACCAGCGGACTGAGCGATGCCTCGTGGAGCTTGTCCGTGTACCGCGGAACGTTCGCATAGCCCTGGCCGGCGAGACCCGCCGGATCCTGGACGAAGTAGACGTCCTTGCGGTTATAGTTGTAGCGGAGGCCGCCGTTGATCGCGATCTGGTCGATCGGCCGGAACGTGGCGTTGCCGTAGACTGCCCACAGTTCATCGTGGACCAGGGACGTCCGCTGGCTGTAGGCGCCCCTGAAGGTCGTCGGGAAATACTCCGAACCCCGAAAGAGTCGCGTCGTCGCGCTGGGGCTCGACTTATAATAGAAAGCGCCAATGAGATAGTTGAACCGGCGGCTCTCAGGCGACAGCAGCCTGAACTCCTGGCTGATGTCGTAGTCCTTCTGGAACGTGTTGCTGCCGCCGAAGTCGTAAGGCGCCAGCGCCGTGCCCAGGCCGCGGGTGGCGGAGGTCGCCTCGCGGTAGGCTGAGATCGAGACGCCCTTGAAGCCTGCCGAAAGCTCCTGCTCGACCGTGGCCGATGCGCCGTAGATCTGCCGCTCCGAGCTGGTGGAGATGCCCCAGTTCACCACGTAGTCCGGGAACTTCAGGTAGTCGCGGTTGAAGGTCGCCGGTAAGGCGGCGGGCGCGGCAAGCGGCTGGCCGTTGGCCAGGAGATCCTGGCGCGACGAGGCGGCGTCGATCGCTAGGTCGACCGTCGTGCTGCTCGTCGGCGCCCACCGCACTTGGACCCGCGAGGCGTAGTTCAGGTAGCCGCCCGGATGGGAGTTATCGAAGCGGTTCAGGTAGTAGCCGTCCTGCCGCTGACCGAGGAGCGAGACCCGCACGGCCAGATTGTCCCCGACGACGGCGTTCACGAAGCCGGTCGCCGACAGATAGTTGCGGCTGCCCGCGGAGAGGATGACCTTGGCGCCGTCGTCGAAGCTCGGCTTGACGGTCGTGATGGAGATCACGCCCGAGAGCGAGTCCTTCCCGAACAGCGTCCCCTGCGGCCCGCGCAGAACCTCGACCCGCTCGATGTCGAACACGGGGTAGTCGATCGTGTTGGAGCGCCCCATGAGCACGCCGTCGAGATAGACGCCCACGCGATTGTTGAACCCGGGATTTCGGGAGTAATCCCCGACGCCGCGGATGGCGGTGAAGGGTTGCGGCCGCGCCGCGGTCGTCGCGAAGATCAGGCCGGGGATCTTCGAGCCCAGGTCGACCACGGAATCGACGCCCATCGCCTTCATGCGACCTGGGTCGATGGCTCCGATGGAACTGGGCGTCTCCTGGATGTTCTCCGAGCGCAGGCGGGCGGTGACGATGACCTCCTCCACCTGAACGCTGCGCCCCGCGGTCGCTGGCGCCTCCGGCGGAGCCGCCTCAGCGTGCGCCACGGCCGCCCCGCAGACACCGACGAGCAGGGCGGCGCTGCCGAGCAGCGCCGCCCGTCGCCCCCCGCCTGCGTTCTCTTCAAGACGTCGGTTCGCCGATGTCCGCGATCCAGATAGGCGCATGCGAGTCCCCCTTGCCTTGCCCGTGACCGGGCCACCCCTTTTCTATATTAATGTGATCACATATTTCATATATGGGCGCCGCGCAAGGTTCATATGCGCGTTACGCGGAGTGCGTTTGCCCGCATCGCGGAGCGCGCGCATCCCGGCCTTCATCGCCCGACAAAGACCGATGACATTTGAGATCACATATGTCCTATTACATTTAGGGAACATCCAGGACACGTCGCGATCAAGCGGACGGAAGCCCCCTGAGACCGCAAGGAGGACGCGCCGTCATGCAGGAATTACTGAGTGGAATCCGCATTATAGATCTCACGTCGGTGTTCGCGGGGCCCTACTGCACCATGACCCTGGCGGACCTCGGCGCGGAGGTCATCACGGTAGAGCCCGCGTACGGCGCGCCGATGCGCAACGTCGGAAGCCCGGCCAAGACAGCCGGCATGGGACCGGTCCACATGACGATCGGCCGGGGCAAGCGTTCCGTCGCCCTCGACCTGGAGATCGAAGCGGATCGAGTCGTGCTGCGCGAGCTGCTCAAGACCGCGGACGTGTTCATCCACAACATCAGCGCCAACGATTTCGAACGGCTGGGCTTTTCCGACGAACAGATCCGTCGACTCAAACCCGACATCATCCACGTCAGCGTCACGGGGTACGGGTCGGACGGGCCCTACGCCGGCATCCACCCGCATGAGGACGCCAGCCAGGCGCTCACCGGGATGACCACCCTGCTCTCCCGGACGGACGGCGATCCGGCTCCGCGATACCTGCCCGCGACAGTTCCGGACAAGGTCAGTGGACTTCACGCGGTCTATGCGACCCTGGCCGCGCTGCTGCACAAGGAACGCACCGGCGCGGGCCTGAGCGTCGAAGTTCCCAATTTCGAGGCGGCGACGTCGTTCGCCATGGTGGAGCACCTCTGGGGCCAGGTGTTCGTTCCGCCGGTCGGCGGGGCCGGCTTTCCGAGAAAATTCCAGGCGGCACGGCACCCGTTTCCGACCGCGGACGGGCACATGTCCTTTGTGCCTTACACGCACGCCGCGTGGACCCAGTTCTTCGAGCTTGGCGGTCGGCCGGAGGTCCTGCAGGACGAGCGGTTCAGCGACTTCAGGAAGCTGATGGCCAACGTCGACGACCTCTACGCCATCGTCGCCCAGATCACGCCCAGCCGCACGACCGCGGAGTGGCAACGCCTGATGCGTTCCGCCGACTCGCGCCCGACGGGCAACGCGGGGGGCGAGGCCGTCGGGATCAACATCATGCCGGTCAACGATTTGGCCGACGTGATCCACGACCCCCACCTGGTCGCCACGGGATTCTTCCGGGAGCGCGAGCATCCGACGGAAGGCCGCTATCGCGAGATGGCGCCGCCCGTCCGCTTCGCGGGGCTGGCGGAGCACGATCCTCGCCCGCCGCCCCGGATCGGCGAGCACAATAGCGAGGTCCTCGCCGAGCTCGGGCTCGGGCGCGGCGCCTGACCGCCGACCTCGGAACCCGGCTCGCGCCGCCGATGTCCCGGTCTGCCCAGGTCGCAGACCTCATCCGGCAGGCCCTCAAGATTGGAAGGATACCTATGCGCCTCACTGAACCCCGAATCGCGGCCTTGACCGACGAGCAGATGGACGCCGAGCAGAAGGCGTTCGTCGCCCCGATCGGCGCCGCACAAGGCCTGGTCCGCAATATCTACCGGACCCTCGCGAACGCGCCGGAGGCCGCGGAAAAGTTCCGCGTCTGGTCCAGCTTCATCCTCTCGCCCAAGAACCCCCTACCCAGCCGCCTGCGCGAGATCCTGATCCTGCGTATCGGCTTCCTTTGTCGGTCGGGTTACGAATGGACCCAGCACCACCGTATCGGGTTGCGCGAAGGCCTGACGGCCGAGGAGATCGAGCGCATCAAGCTCGGACCCGGGGCGGGTTGGAGCGATAGGGACGCGGCGCTGATCCGGGCGGCGGATGAGCTGCACGCCGACCAGTTCATCACCGACGCGACGTGGGCCGAGCTTCAGAGTTTCCTGTCGGACCAGCAATGCATGGCCGTCGTCTTCACTGTCGCCCAGTACACTCAGGTTTCGATGTTCCTGAACACGCTGGGCGTTCAGCTCGATCCGGATCAGTCCCTGGATCCCGATCTCAAGTTCTACTGACGATGGGTTCGCGGTGCGACGCCGCAGGCCTGATCGGCCCGGACATCGGGCCTGTTTTTCACACCTAGGGGCGCCAAGCCGGGCCTGAAGGAGTTACGCACATGACCTCGAACCTGAACGGAAAAACCGTCGTCATCGTCGGCGGCAGCATTGGGATCGGTCTCGCCGTCGGCAAAGAGGCGCAGGCCCAGGGCGCGCGGGTGATCCTGGTCTCGAGCACGCAGTCCAAGCTCGATGGCGCGGTGGCCGAGCTGGGCGGATCGGGTCGCGGGCTCGTCCTGGATGTGACCGACGAGTCCACCCTCCCCGCCTTCTTTCAGAAGGTCGGGCCCTTCGATCATCTCGTCTTCACGGCGGGGGATACGGCCCCGCCGGCCTCCACGATCGCCGATCTTGACCTGAAGGCGGCCGAAGGCGTCTTCAAGCTCCGCTTCTGGGGCGCCCTCGCGGCGATCAAGCACGCGCTGCCGACTCTGGCGGGCGACGGCTCGATCATCCTCACCGACGGCGTCGTCGCGCACCGGCCGGTGAAGGGCCGCGCCGTGTCGAGCGCAATGCTTGGCGCCGTGGAGCACCTGGTTCGAAGCCTCGCCGTGGATCTCGCGCCGATCCGGGTCAATGGGGTTTGTCCCGGCCTTATCTGGGGCGAGCGAGCCAAGTCGTTCGCGCCCGAACAGCTCGAGGCCCGCTTCGCGCGCCTGCCGCTGCATCGCGCGGGCGAGCCCGCGGAATGCGCCGAGGCCTATCTCTACCTGATGCGCGGCGGCTACACGACGGGCCAGGTCCTCACGGTCGACGGAGGCTCCTCGTTATCCTAGGCGCCTGCACCGGCGACGGCGTTCCGTCGCAATTCGCCGATGCGCCCTGTCGCGCCGCGCCTGATCGGACCCCTGCATGACTGAGACCATCGGCTCCAAATCGATGACCGCCATCGCGGTGGCCCGCGGCCAGGGACCGGCGACGTCCCTCCACCCCGTACGTTTGCCGATCCCCCACCCGCGGTCGTGGGAGATCTTGATCAGAGTGCGGGCCGCCGGCGTGAACCGCCCCGACATCCGCCAACGCCAGGGCGACTACCGGCCGCCGCCGGGCGTGACGGAGACTCTGGGGCTCGAGGTCGCCGGCGAGGTGGCCGTGGGCGGCGGGCGCTGGGCGGTCGGCGACCGGGTCTGCGCCCTGCTGAGCGGCGGCGGCTATGCCGAGTACGCTGTGGTCGACGCTCGTCACGCCCTGCCCATGCCCGCCAATCTGACGTTCGAGGAGGCGGCCGGGCTGCCCGAGACGGTCTTCACCGTCTACGCCAATGTCTTTGAACATGGCGCCCTGACGGCGGGGGAAACCCTCCTGGTGCACGGCGCCACCTCGGGCATCGGCGTCACGGCGATCGGGATGGCGAAGGCGGCCGGCGCCAGGGTGATCGCGACCAGCCGCGGCGCGGAGAAGGCGGCCGCGGCGCGCGCCGCGGGCGCCGATACCGCCGTCGACGTCACCGTCCAGGATTTCGCGACGGTGGCGAAGGCCGCGGGCGGCGTCGACGTTGTCCTCGACATGGTGGGCGGCGCCTACTTCGCGAAGAACCTGGACGCGCTCAAGATGGACGGGCGGATCGTCTTCATCTCCAGCCTGGGGGGCGGCGAGATCACGCTCCCGATCTTCGCGATCATGCAGAAGCGGGTTGTGATCACCGGCTCAGCGATGCGCCCACGGGACGCGCAGGAGAAGGGCCGCCTCGCCGCAGAGATCGAGCGGGTGGTCTGGCCCTGGATCGCCACGGGCGCGCTGACGCCTCGGATCGATGCGACGTTTCCCTTGGAAGACGCCGCCTCGGCCCATGCGTGCCTGGAGCGCGGCGCGCACGTCGGGAAGATCGTGCTGACCACAGCCTAGGCCGGGCGCCGCGCGGCGTCAGAACCGATCGAACGCGGCCTCAATGTCGGGCCTCGAGGCGTCCGCCGTCAGAAGGGCCTGCAGGAGAAGCCGCGCCTTCACCGCCGACAGGTCGCCCGACGGGACGAGCCCCCGCTGCAGAAGATCGCGCTCCGACCCCGCGAACCCATAGGTGCCACGGAACGTGCGGCCGGCCGCCGTTCGGGAGGCGAGCACCACCGGCATCTTCGCAGCCAGCGCTTCCAACGGCCCCGCCCAGCTTTCCGGCGTGTGGCCGGCCCCCATCGCCTCGACGACGACCCCTCTGAATCCGAGACCCGGGAGGGCGGCGATCAGCCGTCCGTCGTCGCCCAGGGTCGGCTTTACGAGCGCGACGGGATAGTCCGACGATGGCGCGGCCAACGGCCGGCGCGCAGGATTGCGGACGGGCTTGGCATGCAGCCGCACCCGCCCCTCGATCACGGCTCCGATCGGGCCGCCAGGATCGGACACGAACGCGGACGGCAAGGCGGTATGGGCTTTTCGAACCAGCCGCGCGGGGTGCAGCTGATCGTTCATGACCACCAAGGCGCCGAGATCCGCGCACAGCGGATCGGACGCCACCATCAATGCCGCGAGAAGATTCGCCGGGCCGTCGGCGCCGGCCGCCTCCGCGCCGCGCATCGCGCCCGTCACGACCACGGCGCGCGTCGGCGGCAGGCACAGGTCGAGCAGGAACACGGTCTCCTCAATGGTGTCGGTGCCGTGCACGACCACGGCCCCCGCCGCACCCGCCGCGAACCGCGCCGCGAGCAGATCGACGAGCGCGGCCATGTCCTCGAACCCCAGGGACGCGCCCGGCATCGTCCGGAAGGATATCGGCTCGACCGTACAGCGCTCGCCCAGCGCGTCTTGCAGGCCCTGCACCAGGTCGGACGCCTGCAGCGTGGGCGCCAGACCTCGTCCGGCGGTCGCGGTCATTGAGATCGTGCCGCCCAGGGTGACCATGAGGATGATCGGACGCGCCGCGGTCATAGGTACGCCCCCAGGTGCGCCGTCACTCGACGGGCGAGACCGCTGAGTACCAGTCCAGAATCTCGCCGCCGGTCCACCACTTCACCGTTGGCGTCGCCAGCATATGGTCGAGGGCGGCTTCGAACCAGCCGATGCGATGGGGCGCGCCGGTCAGATAGGGATGAACGCTGACGGCCATGACCCGGGCGGACTGCGCGCCTTCAGCGTGGAGACGGTCGAACTGCGCGCCGCAACGACGCGCGAATTCCTCGGAGGCGTGGTTCTGGATGGTCGACATGACCACGTCGTTGATCTCCACCGAATAGGGGATGGAGACGACTGAACGCGGCCGCGCGGCGAGCACGGTGGGTTGATCGTCCAAGACCCAGTCCGCCACATATTCGATCCCCTCCCCGGCCAGGAAATCGAGGGTGGAGGCGGTCTCCGTCATGCCCGGGCTTTCCCATCCGCGGGGCGGCTTGCCCGTGATGGACTTGATGGCCCGCATCGTCTGGCGGATCGCCTGCGCCTGGTCCTCGACCCGGTGCATAGGCTGCTGCACATAGCCATGGCCGATGAACTCCCACCCCTCGGCGTGAGCCGCCTGCGCAATGCGGGGGTAGCTCTCGCAAACCCGCCCGTTGATCGCCAGGGTCGCGCGGATTCCGCGCCGCTTGAGGGCGTCGAGGATTCTCCAGAACCCGACGCGCATGCCGTACTCGTGCCAGGCCCAGTTC
>JBOHKZ010000006.1:0-8140 GCA_050729355.1 Phenylobacterium sp.
GAGGGAGAGGGTAGGGAGAGGGCGGCTGAACGCCGAGGTCTGGCGCCGCGAGGAAGAGCCGATACCCCGGCGTTCTGGCTTCGATGGTTGTTGAAGACGGAGAGTCACCCTCTCCCCCGCCTCTCCCTCTCGGCTTCGCCGGGGGAGAGGGGCCGTTGTCGGCTTTGCCGTTATTTTTCGTCTATCGGCATCCCGTAGAGCTCGAGGCGGTGGTCGACGAGCCGGTAGCCGAGGCGCTTGGCGATGGCTTCCTGCAGGGCCTCGATCTCGTCATCCATGAATTCCACGACCTTGCCGGTCTTCATGTCGATCAGGTGATCGTGGTGCGTCTCGGGGTGTTCCTCGTAGCGCGCGCGGCCGTCGCGGAACTCATGGCGGGTGATGATCCCGGCCTCCTCGAAGAGGCGCACGGTGCGGTAGACGGTGGCGATGGAGATATGCGGATCGACGGCGTGGGCGCGGTGGTGCAGCTCTTCGACGTCGGGGTGATCGTGGGCTTCGGACAGCACGCGGGCGATCACCCGCCGCTGCTCGGTCATACGCATGCCCTTCTCGACACAGAGCTTTTCGATGCGGTCCGACACGAGGGGCTCCAGGGAATCCATTGGGCGCGAGTCTAAGCGGGCTTCGGTTTCAGGTCGAGGCGCATCACGAGAGCGTCCATGCGCCCGGCCTCGCCGCGGTCGTAGTAGTAGAGGCGCTTTCCGGCGCGGTGGAACCCCAACCGTTCGTAGAGGGCGATGGCTCCCTCGTTGTCGACGGCCACCTCCAGGAAGGCCTGGGCCGCTCCGCGTTGGCGCGCGGCGCCGAGGGCCGCGACCATCAACGCCTGGGCCACGCCGTTGCGCCGCGCGGAGGGCGTGACGCCGAGGGTCAGGATCTCGACCTCGTCGACAGCGACGCGGCAGAGGATGACGCCCAGCGGCTCGTCGTCCTGCGCGAGGAAGCCGTAGATGCCTTCGCCTTCCAGCAGGTCCTCGAACTCGTCCTCGCGCCAGGAGGCGTCGAAGGCGAGCGCATGGGCCGCGGCCATGGCGGGCGTCTCGGCGGCGGTGCAGACCAGGAGCTTCACGCGGGAAGTTTCGCGTCTGGCGCGCGCAGATAGAGCGGCTTGAGGGGTTTGGGTTCGCGGCCGGCGGCGAGGCGGGCGACATGGCGCGCGTCGGCGCCCTCGGCGAGGATCACCGTCGCGCCCGGGGTGAGCGCCTCGACCAGCGGCGCGCCCGAGCCGACCAGGGTCAGCGGGCGGCCTATGGAGAGCTCGGCGATCCGGGCGGCGGCGGTCTCGGCCGTCAGCGCGTCAGGCGCCATCAGGGCGCGGCCGTCCTCGAACCCCTGGAGGTAGACCTGCCCCCGGCGGGCGTCGACGACGGCGAAGACCAGGCCGTCGGCCTCGGCGGCCAGCGCTTCCAGCGAGCCCACGCCGACGGTCGGGAGGTCCAGCGCCGCGGCCAGGCCCTTGGCGAACGCGATGCCGACCCGCAGGCCGGTAAAGGAGCCCGGCCCGACCGTCACCGCGATGCGGTCGAGCTTGTCGAAGGAAAGGCCGGCTTCGGTCATCACCGTTTGGGCCATGGGCGCCAGGCGCTCCTGGTGGCCGCGGGCCATCACCTCGCGCGCGGACGCCAGCACGCGCTCGCCGTCGCACACGGCGACGGAGCAGCTGGCAAGGCAGGTGTCGAGGCCAAGCACGATCATCGCGCGGCGCTACACGAGTCGGCGAGAACCTGAAAGAGCAGCGATTTTACAGGGTCTGCTCGACCCCGGTCACTTCCGGGACGTAGTGCTTGAGCATGTTTTCGACGCCGGCTTTCAGGGTGGCGGTCGAGGACGGGCAGCCTGAGCAGGCGCCGCGCATGTTGAGGAAGACCACGCCGGTTTGCTCGTCAAAACGCGAGAACAGGATGTCGCCGCCGTCCTGGGCCACCGCCGGACGGATGCGGGTGTCCAGCAGGTCCTTGATCTCGGCGACGATCTGGGCGGTTTCGCCCTCGTAGACGTGGTTGTCGTGGCCGCCGGCCTGGTCGTCCTCGCCCGCGAACAGCGGCAGGCCCGAGGTGAAGTGGTCCATGATGGCCGCCAGGATCGGCGCCTTTAGGTGCGCCCAGTCGTGCGCGGCGGTCTTGCCGACCGTGAGGTAGTCCTGGCCGAAGAACACCCGATCGACGCCGTCGATGCCGAACAGCTCGACGGCCAGCGGCGAGGCCTGGGCGGCGTTGGCGTCACGGAAATCGCGGGTGCCCTCGCCCATCAGGTCCCGGCCCGGAATGAACTTCAGAACCTCGGGGTTCGGCGTGGCTTCGGTCTGGATGAACATGCGCAAGATGTGGCCCGTGCTGGCCCTCCGCGCAACCCTAGGCCAGTTCGGCGATCTCGGCGTCGGTGAGGTCGCCGGGGACCAGGGTGACGGGGACCTTGCGGGCGCCCCACTGGACGCCTTCCTTGGCGAGCGAAGCGACCAGCGGGCCGGGGCCGCGTCCCCCGACGGCGGCGGCCAGCACCAGGATCTTGATGTCGGGGTCGTTGCTGATGACCTCGCGCAGGGCGGTGCGAACGTTCTCGGCGTGCTTGATCAGGAACTCCGGCGGCGCGCCGGTCTCGGCGATGACCAGCTCGGCGGACTTCTGCAGCACCGCCTCGGCCTCCTCGCGGGCCTGCCGCTCGATTTCCTCGCGCACGCCCGACCAGTGCTCGAAATATTCCGGCTCGATGACCCGCAGCAGCGCCACGCGGCCGCCGGTCGACCGCGCGCGCCGGCAGGCGAAGCGAAGCGCCGCCTGGAACTCCGGCGTGTCGTCGGCCACCACGAGGAATTTGCGCACGCTCATGGGCTGACGGTGCGGCGCCGCCAATCCCAAGGCAAGGGGTGGGAGATCAGCCCGCCCAGTAGCCGACGATCTTCTTGACCTCGGCCATCGTCGGGGCGGCGACCTCGCGGGCGCGTTCGGCGCCGGCGCCCAGGACGCGGTCGATCTCGGCGGGGTCGGACATCAGCCGGCGCATCTCGCCGCCGATCGGGCCCATCACCGAGACCGCGAGGTCCGCGAGCTTCGGCTTGAAGGCGCCGAAGCCCTGGCCGGCGAACTCGCTCAGCACGTCCTGCGCCTCGCGGCCGGAGAGCGCCGCATAGACCCCGACCAGGTTCTGCGCCTCGGCCCGGCCGGCAAGGTCGTCCAGCTTCTCCGGCAGGACGTCGGCGTCGGTGCGGGCCTTGCGGATCTTCTGGCTGATGGTGTCGGCGTCGTCGGTGAGGTTGATCCGCGAATTGTCCGAGGGGTCGGACTTGGACATCTTCACCGTCCCGTCGCGCAAGCTCATGATCCGCGCGCCGGGCCCTTGGGTCAGCGCGTCGGGCAGCGGGAAGAAGTTCGGCGCCTCGAAGTCGTGGTTGAACTTCGCAGCGATGTCGCGGGTCAGTTCCAGGTGCTGCCGCTGGTCTTCGCCCACGGGCACGTGGGTCGCCTTGTAGATCAGGATGTCGGCTGCCTGCAGCACCGGATAGGTGTAGAGGCCCACGCTCTCCCGCTCCTTGTGCTTGCCGGCCTTGTCCTTGAACTGGGTCATCCGGTCGAGCCAGCCCAGGCGCGCGACGCAGTTGAACACCCAGGCGAGCTCGGCGTGCGCCGGCACGGCCGACTGGGCGAAGATGGTGGCGACCTTGGGATCGAGGCCGGTGGCCAGATAGGCTGCGGCGATCTCGCGGACCTGGTTCTTCAGCTTGGCCGGGTCCTGCCAGGCGGTGATCGCGTGCAGGTCGGCGACGAAGATGAAGGTCTCGATCTCGTGCTGCAGGCGGGCGAATTTCACCAGGGCGCCGAGGTAGTTGCCCAGGTGCAGATCGCCGGACGGCTGCACGCCGGAGAGCACGCGCGGTTTGCCCGCATAAGGGGCCGGAGCTTGGTCGGTCATGATGAGTGGCTTCTGAGGCTAGAGGACGCGCAGGTGCAAGACCTGATGTGAAGGTCGGTCAGACGTTCAGCGCCATCGCCATGAGTTGGGTCGCAAAGCCATGCCGCCGGAATAGGGCCTGGGACGGCCTAGGGCAAGCCGGGGGTCTGGACGCTGACGTCGCCCTTGCGCCGCTTCAGCGCGGCACGCGCCTCGGCGGGCGTCACGCCGCCAAAGGCGAACAGCAGCACCGGATAGAGCGCGGCGCCCGCCATGCAGATCAGCAGGACGGTGACCTCCTTGGCGTGCAGCGGGCCGAGCCGCAGGTGCGCGAAGGGCGCCTCCAGAACCGGCCGGTAGTGCGAAGCCAGCGCCAGGACCACGCCCAGCGCTGCGCTTGAAATGGCGACGCGGATCATCTTGCCGGACGCCTTCGCCGAAGGGCGCCAGGTGTCGGTGCGCCAGAGCTGGACCGCCATCTGCGCGACGGTGATCCACGATGCGGCCGCGGTGGCGAGCGCAATGCCCGGGAAGCCAATGCTGAAGAACAGCGCCACGCCCAGCCCGATGTTCACCGCCACCGAGATCAGCGAGTAGTTCATCGGCCGCCGCGTATCCCCGCGCGCGAAGAACGCCGGCTGCAGGATCTTGATCAGCACGAAGGCCGGCAGCCCCCAGCCATAGTGGAACAACAGCGCCGCCGAGGAATGCGCGTCGTCGACCGTGAAGGCGCCTTGGGCGAACAGGCCCTCGACCAGATAACCCGGCATGGCCATCAGCGCGGCGGCCGCCGGCAGCGAGAGCGCCAGGCCGAACACCACCGCCTGGTCCATCGCGCCGGCCGCGTCGTCATGGTCCTTCTTCTGCAGCGCGCTCGCGAGGCGCGGCAGCAACGCCACGCCGATGGCGACCCCCACCAGGCTGAGTGGGAGCTGGTAGAACCGCTCGGCGATGTTCAGCCACACCCGCATGCCCGGCACGCTCGACGCCAGCATGGCGGAGATGAAGAGGTTGATCTGGGTGGCGCTCGAGGCGATCACGCCTGGCACCATGCGGCGGACCAGGGCGCGAATCTCGGGCGTCAGCCGCAGGTGCTTCGGATGGATGCGCGCACCGGTCTTGTGGGCGCCCCACCAGCAGAGCGCCGCCTGCCCGATGCCCGCGATGATCACTCCGATCGACGCGGCGTAGGCGGCTCGCGTCGGGTCCTTCTGCGGGAGGACGGCGACCAGCATCACGACGTTCAGGATGGTCGGATAGAGGCCGTAGATAATGAACCGGCCGCGCGCCTGCAGGATGCCGGCGAACAGCGAGGCGATCACCATGCACGGCAGGTACGGCATGGTGATCTGGGTCAGGATCACCGCCAGCTTGAACTTGGCCGGGTCCTCCAGGAAGCCGTAGCTGTAGACCCGCATCAGCCAGGGCATGGCGAGCTGGCAGGCGATGGTGATCGCGATCATCGCCGCGGCCATCGTCACCAGCGCGTCGGCGGCGAACTTGTCGGCGGCCTCTTCGCCGTCGGCGACCAGGCGTTTGGAGTAGTCGGGCACGAAGGCCGCGGCGAAGGCGCCCTCCGCGAACATCCGGCGGAACAGGTTCGGGAAGGTCAGCGCCGTGTAGTAGGCGTCACCGGCGATGTTGCCGCTGCCGCCCAGCTTGGCGGTGATCACCAGGTCGCGCGCCAGGCCGAGGAACCGGCTGACCAGCGTCAGCGCCGAATAGATCGCCGACGACCGCAGGAGCCCCTGGGGCTTGGCTGGCGCGGGCTTGCCGCGGGCCTTCTTTGCGGGCGTCTTGGTGGTCTCGGTCACGATGCGTTGGTCGGCTGTGTCGGGAAAGACGTCAAGCTAGCGCGCGGCCGCAGGCGCGCGGACAATCTCGACGGAGCTGTCGGATCGTGCCCGCGCCGTTCGTCGTTCCGTCAGATCAACCGGAGGAACTCCTATGCCCTATGTCGATGGTTTCGTGCTGGCCGTGCCGAAGGCCAATATCGAGGCCTACAAGGAAATGGCGCGGATAGGCCACGAAGTGTGGATGGAGAACGGCGCGCTCGCCTACGTCGAATGCCTGGGCGACGACGTGCCGGTGGGCGAACTGACGTCCTTTCCCCGCGCGGTCCAGGCCAAGGACGACGAGATCGTGGTGTTCTCGTGGGCAGTCTACGCCGACCGCAAGTCGCGCGACGAGATCATGGCCAAGGTCATGGTCGATCCGCGCATGGAGCCCTACCAGTCCAAAATGCCCTTCGACGGCAAGCGAATGATCTTCGGCGGCTTCGAGAGCTTTCTCGGGCTGTAGGCCCCGCTACTTCAACACCCGCATCTTGATGTCGCGGAAGGCGACGGCGTCGCCGTGGCATTGCAGCACGATGGCGCCGGTCTTGCCGGTGGCGAACTGCGGCCAGCGGGTGAACTTGCTGGCCGCGACCCGAGCCTTGAAGTCGGGCGAGCCGATCTCGTATTCGGCGACCATCATACCGTTCAGCCAGTGCTGCACGCGACCGTGGTCGACGACGATCTTGGCGTGGTTGAACTCGCCGACCGGCCTGGTCATGTCCATCGAAGGCGCGACCAGGGCGAAGAGGCCGCCTGCGCGTTCCAGCGGGGGCTCGCCGCGGCTGTTGTCGAGGAGCTGGTACTCGGGGCCGCTCTCGTAGGTCTCCTCGCCCACCGGGATCACGTGGAACATGACGCCGGAGTTGCCCTTCGGGCTGATCTTCCAGTCGAAGGTCAGCTCGAAGTTCTCGTAGTCGCCCTTGGTGACTAGGTCGTGGGAGCTCTTCGGGTCGGGGCTGAGCACCCCGTCGGTCACATGCCAGCCGGAGTCCGGCTCCGGCGTCTTGAAACCGCGCCAGCCGGCGGTCGACTTGCCGTCGAAGAGCAGCTTCCAGCCGGCCGCCTGCTCCGCCGATGTCAGGGTGTTGGGCGCCATGGGCTTACCTTGCGCAAACGCACCGGTCGCGAGGACGGCCAGCACGAGACCGGCCGCCAGAGACTTCATCACTGTCACGTTTTACAGGCCCAACTTCTGGAGTTCGCGTTCCAGCACCGCCTTGACCTCGGCGGACGGGCCGGGGTCCGAGGGGCGCGCGACGTTGCCGATATAGCCGAGGTCCTTGAAGCCGGCCTCGGTCGTGTAATAGGCGCCGATGGTCAGCGCCCGGAACCGCTTGAAGAAGGCCGAGCCCGGCAGGGCCGCCAGCGCCGCGGCGCGCTTGGCCGCGTCCTTGCCCATGACGTCGCGGGTGATCGTGTTCAGCCCGTCGAGGATGATCGGCCGGTCCTTGAGCTGGTCCGGGTAGGGCGCGCTCACCCATTCGTTGACGAAATCCGGCACCCCAAGCGAACTGGCCGAGGGCGCCGTGCCCGCGGCCGGCAGGATGAAATCGGCGAGGATGGCGGCGGTCTGCAACTGGTCGTGGGTCATGATCCGTGGCCAGGGCGCCTTCGCCGGCGGGTTCAGTTTCGGGTCGGTGCCGTAGCCCTTGGCCTCGGCCTTGCCGCCGGTGTTCGGGCCGTAGAGCACGACGCCGGCCGACGCCGCCGCGGTCGCCGCGCCCACCACGCCGATCCAGGTCAGCGCCGTGCGGCGGTCGACCTTGGAGACATAAGGTTCTGGTGCGTCGGTCATATCGCCCCCTGCTTGGCGAGCGTGGCCATGTTGTCGGCGGAGCGCCAGGCCAGCGCCAGGATCGACAGCGTCGGGTTCTTGTCGGGGCTGGAGACCATCACCGCCCCGTCCATGACGAAGAGGTTCGGGACCGCCCAGCTCTGGCCGTACTGGTTGACCACCGAGTCCTTCTCGTTGTGGCCCATGCGCACGGTGCCGATCTCGTGGATCATCTCGCCGCCCTTGGAGATCGCCTTGCGACCGTCGGTCTCGACGTTCGGCTCGGGCGTGCCGCCGAGCTTGTCGATCACCTCCAGGAAGGTCTTCACCGCGTGCGCCGCCTGGTTGGTCTCGTGCTCGCCCCACTTCCAGTGGAAGCGCAGCACCGGGATGCCCCACTTGTCCTTGGCGGTCGGGTCGATCTCGCAATAGCAGTCGTCGTTGGGGATCATCTCGCCGCGGCCATCGAAGCTGATGACGCTGCCGTAGCGGTTGCGCAGCTTGTGGCGGAGCGCGTCGCCGACGCTGGTCTCGTCGTCGGGGATGATGCCCGCCAGGCCCATCGACGGCATGCGCCGGCCCCCGCCGATCTCGATGTGGTAGCCGCGAGCGAAGCCCAGTTCCTTCTGCTTCTCGTAGC
>JBOHKZ010000007.1:0-10562 GCA_050729355.1 Phenylobacterium sp.
GATCAGGGCGACGCCGCCCTGGCTGCGCTTGGCGCGCAGGTAGCGGGACGCGAGCATGCGCTCCCAAAGGCCGAACGGCCTGGCGCGCCCACCGACCCCCGCGCGGCTTGCGCTCACTCGGCGATCACCTTCAAGGCGGCTTCCAGCGGCAGGGTCTGGCGCTCGCCGGTGGCGCGGCGCTTGATCTCCACGACGCCGTCCGCGACGCCTTTGGGGCCGACGATCAGCTGCCACGGAATGCCCACCAGATCGAGCGAGGCGAACTTCGCGCCCGGACGGTCGTCGCGGTCGTCCAGCAGCGGTTCTTTCCCAAGCGCGGTCAGCGCCTTGTAGGCCTGCTCCGCCACCGCATCGACGTCCGCCGCGCCAGGGCGCAGGTTCACGACCGCGGCGCCAAAGGGGGCGACGCTGTCGGGCCAGATGATCCCCGCGTCGTCGTGGCTGGCTTCGATGATGCCCGCCACCAGCCGCGAGACGCCGACGCCGTAGGAGCCGCCATGGATCGGCCGATCCTGGCCGTCCGGCCCCGTGACCAGGGCCTTCATCGGCTTGGAGTACTTCTCGCCGAAATAGAAGATGTGGCCGACCTCGATGCCGCGCGCGGTCATCCGCTCGTCCTCGGGGGCCTCGGCTTCGAAACGGGCCTGGTCATGCATCTCGTCGCTGGCCGCATAGAGGCGGGTCCGCTGCTCGACCATCGGCTGCAGGTCGCCGTCCCAGTCGATGTCCGGGCCAGGAGCGCCCATCTCGACCAGATCGCGGTGGGCGAAGACTTCGCTCTCGCCGGTCTCGGCCAGGATGATGAACTCGTGCGACAGGTCGCCGCCGATCGGGCCGGGATCGGCCTTCACCGGGATCGCCTTCAGGCCCAGCCGGGCATAGATGTTGAGATAGGCCAGGAACATGCGGTTGTAGGACTTGCGCGCCGAGGCCTCGTCGACGTCGAAGGAATAGGCGTCCTTCATCAGGAATTCGCGGCCGCGCATGACGCCGAAGCGCGGGCGCCGCTCGTCGCGGAACTTCCACTGGATGTTGTAAAAGTTCTTCGGCAAGTCTTTGTAAGATTTGACGTAAGCGCGGAAGATCTCGGTGATCACCTCTTCCGCCGTGGGCCCGTACAGCAGGTCGCGGTCGTGCCGGTCCCTGATGCGCAGCATCTCGTCGCCGTAGTCGTCGTAGCGGCCGCTCTCGCGCCACAGGTCGGCGAGCTGAAGGGTGGGCATCAGAACTTCGATGGCGCCGGCCCGGTCCATCTCCTCGCGGACGACCTGCTCGATCTTCTTCAGCACCTTCAGGCCCAGCGGCAGCCAGGCGTAGATCCCCGCCGCTTCCTGCCGGATCATCCCGGCGCGGAGCATCAACTGGTGTGAGACGATCTGCGCGTCGGAGGGCGCATCGCGGAGCGTGGGCATGAAATAGCGCGAGAGGCGCATGGACTTGGACTTCCGTCAGAGAACAGAGGGAGCGAAGAGCGAACGCCCTGATAGCCTTGGCGCCGGAACCTTGGCAACGCGCGGGGCCGAATTGAGGCGCCGCCGCCGCGCCGCGGCGTCTCAGCCGCCAGCGATGTGGCCCGGGAAGTTCGGCAGCCGCAACAGGTGGAAGTGGATCGTCAGCCACAGCAGGGCGAACAGCACCGTGCTGATCCAGGTGGTGGTGAGGAACTTCTTCTTCAGTTTCGGATCGACGGGTGCGCCCGGATCGCCGCCGTCGCCAAGGTCGAGGCCGGCCTCGGCGTGGCTGGTCACGCCGAGGGGCAGCACGACGAACAGCACCGTCCACCAGATGGTCAGGTAGATCGCAACGGCGGTGAACGGGGTCATCAGTGCGCGCCCTTCGGGGTTTCCATGAGCTCGACGAGCACGCCGCCCATGTCCTTGGGATGGACGAAGATCACCGGCACGCCGTGGGCGCCGATGCGCGGCTCGCCGGTCCCCAGCACCGTCGCACCCTTGGCCCGCATGTCGTCACGCGCCGCCAGGATGTCTTCCACCTCGAAGCAGATGTGGTGCTGACCACCCTTCGGGTTCTTCTCCAGGAAGGCGATGATCGGCGACTTGTCGCCATAGGGCTCGATCAGCTCGATCTGGCTGTTGGGCAGGTTGACGAAACAGACCCACACGCCCTGCTCCGGCAGCGAGAACTTCTCGCCGATGGAAGTCGCGCCCAGGACATCGCGGTAGAGCCGCACGGAGTCCTCGATGGAGGGCGTCGCGACGCCCACGTGGTTCAATTTTCCGATCATAGGCGTGGGTATAGCCCCGCAATCTCGCCCCCTCCAGTGTCATCCCGGTTTCGCGGGTACGCGAAGACCGGGGCCCATCAACGTCGGGCGTTATCGCCAGCTAGGGACGATTGGCGTTTCTGGGTCCCGGACAAGCCGCTGCGCGCCTTTCCGGGATGACAATGTGTTGGGGTCATTGCACCGCCAGCGCTCCGCCGCCGTCGCCGGCGCGGGCGGATTTGGCAAGGGTCGCGGGCACGTGGATCGGTTCGAAGACCGCGCCCGTCGCCAGCAGCGCGGCTATACGCTCGGGCGGCAGGCCGAGTTCCGCCAGCACCTGCGTCGAGTGCTCGCCAAGGTCCGGCGTCGGATGCGGGAAACCGGACGGCGTGCGGGCGAAATCCGCATAGCTGCGCACCCCGATCAGGTCGCCGAGCCGCGGATGCGTCCAGCGCTCGAGGGTCTCGTTCTCCCAGAGCCAGTTGCTTTCCAGCGCCTCGGCTGCACGCAGCGACGGCGCGGCCGGCACGCCCGCTGCGAGCAGTTCCATGACGGTTTCGTCCCGGCTGCGGCGGTTCAGCGCAGATGCAACCGCCTCGGCGAGCGCGCCATCGCGGGGCGCGGTCAAGCCGTCCGCGCCGATCTCGATCCCGAGAACGCCGCCCAGCGCCCTCGCCTGGTCCGGCGTCTCGCAGACCAGGGCCATCCAGCCGTCGGCGCATTCGTAGAACCGGTGCAGCGCGCGCGGACCCAGGCAATCACGACCGCCGACATCGTTGGCTGGGCGGCCCTCGTAGGCCACCACCTCGGCCAACTGGAATGTCAGGCTCTGGGCCATCAGGCTGGTGATGATCTCCTGGCCCTCCCCGGTACGCTCGCGGGCATTGAGTGCGGCGATGACGGCGCAGGAGACGATCGCGGACGTCGCGACGTCGTTCACGGGGATGGTGTGCAGGATCGGCTCGTCCAGCCCCCCTTGCGCCTGCATCATCCCGCCTTCGGCCTGCAACAGCGGATCGAAGCCCGGCAGCGTGACCCGCGGGCCCTTGTCGCCATAGGCGTTAATCGAGCAGGATATGATCCGCGGATTGATCGCCTTCAAGGTCGCGTAGTCGATGCCCAGGCGCGCGCGGACGCCGTAGCGATAGTTGTCGAGCACCACATCGGCCTGCCGGGCCAGGTCGTAGAAAAGATCCCGGGCCGCGGGCTGCTTCAGGTCCAGTCCCAGCCCGCGCTTGCCGCGGTTGTAGGCCTGGAAGCCGCCGTTATCGCTGCGGAACGGATCGCCCTCCACCGGCTCGATCTTGATGACGTCCGCACCCAGGTTGGCCAGCACCCCGCCCGCATGTGCGCCTGCGATCACCGTGCCGAGGTCGAGCACGCGGACACCGGAAAGCGGCTGACCGCCCTCGCCGCGCCCGGAACCTGCCACGGCGCACGGCATCCAGGCCGGCGCCTTGTCGATCGGCTGGGCGAGGCCGCGGATCGAGGCCGGCGTGCCGCTCAGTCGGGCCGGGGGAGCCGGCAGGGCGATCTCTCCGAGCGTCGGATGCTGGAATACCTGCCGCAGGTCACCCTCGGCCACCGCGTCGCCGGCGAACCAGTCCTCGCGGGACCCCACAGGTGCGCAGGGCACGCCGTGGTCCTGCAGCACCTGCAGCCAGTCGGTGCGCGGGCGCGAGGCGAAGATCATCGTCAGGACCTCGCGCGCCGCCAGCGGGTCGAGCACCAGGGTATCCCAGTGATGGGCGATGCCGAGCGCCTCGAAGGCCTTGTGGTAGAAGTTGGCGAAGAGGGTCCCCAGGAAGAACCACTGGCCGTCGCCACACCGGTAGAGCCGGTAGCTGGGCGTTGCGCCGAGCGGCTGGCCCCGGGGCAGCGGCGGCGCGGCCAGGAGCCGTACGGGGCCGGAGACCTCGGAGACGCCGTGCAGGCCGCTGACCGTCACCGCCTGGCCCTTGCCGCTCCGGCCGCGTTCGAGGAGCGCCGCGCCGATCGCCGAGGCGCCCAGCACGCCCTGGCCGTACCAGAGTAACGGCAGGATCAGATGCACCGGCTGATCCGAGTAGCAGCCCTGACGGAACGCCACGCCGCTCATCGCCGAGAGCAGGCTGTGATGTGGCGGGATGCGGCTCCAGAAGCCGCGTGTCCCGTAGGGCGGCATCCAGGCGTGGACCAGCGCGGGGTGCGCAGCTGTCAGCGTGGGACCATCCAGGCCCAGCGCCTCGAGCCGCCCGGGCGGATCGCTGAACAGCGCGACGTCGGCGCCGGCGATCAGGCTCTTGGCGGCGGCTAGACCATCGGGCGTGTCGAGATCGAGGGTCAGGACCTGCTTGTTGCGATTGAACGCGTGATAACCGGGATGATCCTTGGCCCGGTCGCCGCCGGGCGGCTCGACCTTGACGATCTCGGCTTCGAAGTCGCCCAACAGCATCGCCGCCATCGGCCCCGCGAGGCCCTGGCTGAAATCGGCGACACGCACACCCCGGTAAGCGGACACTGGCGGCGGACCTCCCCTGCCTTGGGCGGCGCGGTTTGCGCGTCTCGCCGCCCGGGCATGAAAGCCGGGCTTGGGCCCGCCTGCAAGCGCCGCTGACTACTGGCCCTTGCGCACGAAGTCGGCGATCAGTTCGGCGACCTCCTTCGGGTGCTCCAGTTGCATCAGGTGGCCGGCGTCCTCGATCACGATCCGCCGCGCGCCGGGGATCAGCACCTGGGCCGCGCCGCTCTGGGCCTGGTTGTCGGCGATGTCGTGGTCGCCGGTCATGATCAGGGTCGGGACCTTGAGTTCCGCCATGCGCGGCAGGTCCGAAGGCCAGGACTTGATCGGGTCCTTCATCTGATGGCGCAGGTCCTGCGGGCTGGCCTTGATGAGGACGGTGATCTTCGCCCGCGCCGCCTCGTTCCCGGGCGCCATGATCCAGGTCTCCCTGGACGCATTGGCGATCACCGCGTCCATGTTTCCGATGACCATGGGCAGCATGACCTTGGTGATGCGGCTGGTGAAATTCTTGCTCACCTTGAAGCCGTTGAGCGCGGCGCCGGAAAGGATCAGCCGGTCCACCTGCTCGGGATGCTCGATGGCGTAGCTGACCGCCAGGCCGCCGCCGAACGAGAACCCCGCAAGGCTGGCCCGTTCGAGGCCTGCCGCCCGCATCACCGCGGCCAGGTCGTCCTGCGGCGAATAGGGAGCCTTGGCCGCCGGCGACCTGCCGTAGCCACGGCGGTCGTAGCGGATCACGCGGAAGTCCTTGCAGAGGATCGGCCACATGTCGTCGAAGCTGGCGGAATTGATCACGCCGTCATGGATCAGGACGATGGCCTGAGCGCCCTTGCCGCAGGCCTCGTAGTAGATCTGGCCGCCATCGACCTCGACGGTTTCGGCGCGGGCCGCGCCGGCCGCCAGCGCCAAGCTCAAGGCAAGCGCCATCGTTCGCCCGATCATGGGACGTCTCCTCTCATGGGTTCAGTGGGTGGGTGTCAGCTCGCCAGCCGCAGCGCCTCGGCGCCCTCGTCTGGCACGAATTCCAGGAGGTCGCCGGGCTGGCACTCCAGCACCTTGCAAATCGCCTCCAGGGTGGAGAACCGAATGCCCTTCACCTTGCCCGACTTGAGCAGGCTAAGGTTCGCTTCGGTGATGCCGATCGCGCGGGCCAGTACATTGGAGCGAACCTTCCGCCTGGCCATCATCAGGTCGAGCCGAACGACGATGGCCATCAGACGAACCCCTCGCGGTCTTCCTCGATCTCGCGCCCGGCCTGCATGACCAGGGCGATCACGAAGACGACGGCGCCTAGCACCAGTTCCTGTACGGCGCGCTGGTGCGCCCACATCTTGTCGATCTCATAGCCCGTGGCGCTCAGGGCGACGTGGCAGGCGAACGGCGCGATCGCATCGGCGATCAGGCAGACGCCCATGGCCTTGATCAGGCCGGCGTTGCGGGCCGCGAACACCACGCCCTGCCCGTAGAGCCGGAAGAGCTGGCGCAGACACCAGAAGAGCACCAGCGAGGGTGCGGCCCTGACGATGACGACGGGCACGTAGGCCAACTTCTGGTCGAGCCGCCAATCGCGGAAGGGAATGAAGTCCGGCGGCAGTCGCCCATCGAAGCTGATCAGACCGCCCCTGGGTCCAATGGCGATCTGGGTCCCCTGGTAGAAGAGCAGGACCCAGAGGCTGACGGCCATCAGGGCGACGAAGAAGACAAGCAGTGCCGCGAAGAGGATTTCCAAACCGCGGCTAGCGGTGCGGATTTTCCGAAAGCTGGGCGTTGGGCCGATGCGGGGCGCTGGCGCGAGGTCAATGACGGAAGCCAAGGGGCGCACTCCTTCTCAGGAACGCACACACCGTGTGACACCAATATCTTTCTGTCAAACAATAATGTCGCGCTGAACACATACTGAAGCACACGCTTGACTTTTAAGGCCTCTCGGACATTACTGAAGCTATCACTTCATTATGGAGCTCGCGGAATGACCCCGACGCAGCACGACACCTTCGTCATCGAGCGGAGCTATCCGGTCTCAACCGAGCGCGCCTTCAAGACCTTCGCGGATCCGGCGTTGAAGCGTCGCTGGTTCACCGACGGGAAGACCCAGGACACCGAAGTCTTCGAGATGGACTTCCGCGTGGGCGGGGCCGATCGGCAACGCTATCGGATGACCGCGGCGACGCCCTTCCCCGGCGTCCCGCTCTCCAATGAAGGCGCCTATCAGGACATCGTGCCGAACGAACGCATCGTGCTGGCCAGCACCATGACGCTCGGCGACCGGCGCATCTCGTCGTCGCTGGTGACGTTCGAATTCCTGTCGACGGCGACGGGCGTGGACATCCGCTGCACGCACCAGGCGGCTTTCTATGAAGGCGCCGACGGCCCGCAGATGCGCAAGGACGGCTGGGAGAAGCTGTTCGATGCGTTCGGCCGCGCCCTGGAAGTCGCTTGAGCCTCGCCGCCCTTGAGGTCGCCCGTGTGTTCCACGCGCTGGGCGACCCGACCCGCCGCGCGATCGTGGAGACGCTGAGCGAACGGCCGCAATCGGTCTCGCACCTCGCCACCCCACTCGCCATCACGCCCACCGCGGTGATCCAGCACCTGCGGGTGCTGGAGGAAAGCGGCCTGGTGCGCACGGAGAAGGTCGGGCGCGTTCGCACCTGCCGGATCGAGCCTTCCGGGTTCTCCGTCCTGGAGCAGTGGGTCGGCGAGCGGCGCTCGACTTGGGAACGCCGCTTCGACCGGTTGGGCGACCTCCTGGCTGAACCCGAGGACGCGCCCTAGTCGATCCGCATCACCGTCGTCTCGACGACCGGCCGCCGGCCCCAGATGCGCTGGCTGGCCTTCTTTACGGCGCGGGACATGGCGGCCTCGACGTTGTCGTCGTCGCTGCGGTCGTCGCCCTTGAGACGCTCAAGCGCCCGTTCGGCTTCGTCCGCCAGGTCGTCAAGCAGGTCGTCCAGCGCGTCGACGTCGACACTGGGCAGGCCGATGGCGCGGACCTGCGGGCCCGAGACGATCTTGTTCTTCCCGTCCATGGCGACCGAGACGACGATAATCCCGTTGAAGGCGGCGTGGCGGCGTTCGCGAAGGGCGTCGCCGTTCTCCGGCGTCACCACGCCGGCGTCGACGTAGAGCCGGCCGGCGGGAACCTCGTCGATGATCTCCGCCCGACCGGGCGCAAGCCGCACCATGTCGCCGTTGCGCGGCGTCACCTGCTGCGGGACCTGCATGTCACGGGCGAAGGCGGCGTGCTCCAGCAGGTGGCGACGCTCGCCGTGGGTCGGTACGGCGATCTCCGGGCGCGCCCACCGGTACATCTCCGCCAGTTCGTCGCGACAGGGGTGACCCGACACGTGGATGCCGGGGTGGTCGCGCTCGGTGTAGAGGCGCACCCCGCGGTTGGAGAGCTTCTCCTGCAGGTTGCGGATCGGGATCTCGTTGCCCGGGATGACCCGGCTGGAGAACACGCAGGCGTCGTTGGCGCCCAGGGTCACGTGCGGGTGTGTGCCGTCGGCGATCCGCGACAGCGCCGCGCGCTGCTCGCCCTGACTGCCCGTGCAGAGGTAGAGCACCTTGTCCGGCGGGAACTTCTTGGCTTCGTTGTCGTCGAGGAAGGGCTTCAGGTCTTCCATCAGGCCGACGGATTTGGCGGCCGAGGACATCCGGTGCATCGAGCGGCCGACCAGGCAGACGCGGCGGCCGTTAGCCTCGGCGGCCCGGCAGATTGAATCCATCCGCGCCACGTTCGAGGCGAAACAGGCGACCGCCACCTTGCCTTTGAGCTGGCTGAGCAGCGGGATCATGGCGGCGCGCACGTCGGCCTCCGAGCCCGCATGGCCGGCCACGAAGACGTTGGTGGAGTCGCAGACCATCGCCAGCACGCCCTCGTCGCCCAGCCGCACGATGGCGTCGCGGTCGGTCGGGGCGCCCAGCAGCGGTTCCGGATCGATCTTCCAGTCGCCGGTGTGCAGGATCGTGCCGAGCGGGGTCTTGATCGCCATGCCGTTCGGCTCGGGGATCGAATGGGTCAGGGTGATCAGCTCGATGCTGAACGGACCCAGCTCCACCGTCCCGCCCAGCGGCACGATGGTGATCTCCGCCTCGTCCAGCAGCCCGGCCTCTCGCAGCTTCTCGCGCAGGATGAAGGCGGTGAAGGGCGTGGCGTAGATCGGCGCTTTGAACCGCGGCCACAGGTGGGCGACGGCGCCGATGTGGTCTTCATGGGCGTGGGTCAGCACGATGCCCAGCAGGCGGTCGGCGTTCTGCTCCATGAAGGTGGGATCGGGCAGGATCACCTCGACGCCGGGCGTGGTCTGGTCGCCGAACGTGATGCCCAGGTCGACGACGATCCACTTGCGATCGTGCGGCGGGCCGTAGCCGTAGAGATTGAAGTTCATGCCGATCTCGTTCGACCCGCCGAGCGGCAGGAAGACGAGTTCGTCGTTGGGTTTGGCCTTGGACATTTACGCCTTCGCCGTGTTGCGGCGGTAGATCTCGAGCATGCCCCGGATGGTGAGGTCGGGGTCGAAGTGGTCGATGGCCGCGGTCGCGCCATGGAAAAGCGAGGCGACGCCGCCGGTTCCGATCACCGTCATCGGCTTGCCCCACTCGGTCTTGATCCGCGCGCAGAGCCCTTCGATGAGGGCGATATAGCCCCAGAATACGCCGGACTGCATGGCCGCGACCGTGTCCTTGCCGATGGCCGTGTTGCCGCGTGGCCGCTGGATCGCCACGCGCGGCAGCTTGGCCGCGGCCTGGTGCAGGGCTTCCATCGACAGGTTGATGCCCGGCGCGATGGCGCAGCCCTCCATGGCGCCGTCGCGCGCGATGACGTCGAAGGTGGTGGCGGTGCCGCTGTCGATCACGATCAAGTCGCCGGGATAGACGATGTGCGCGCCGATGGCGTTCACCAGCCGGTCGGCGCCGGCTTCCGACGGCTTCTCGATCCTGACCTCGATGCCCAGGTCGACGTTCTCGCCGATCACCATGGGCTCCACGTGCAGGTAGCGCCGCGCGAGGTTCCGGAGGTTGAAGATCGACTGCGGCACCACGCTGGAGATGATGCAGCCGTTGAACACGCCAAGCTGCAGCCCAGCCATGCCCAGAAGCTGCGAGAGCCAGACGGCGTATTCGTCGGCCGTGCGGTTCGCGTGGGTCGCGGCGCGCCATTGGGCCGTCCATTTTTCCCCGTCATGCACGGCGAAGAGCGTGTTGGTGTTGCCCTGTTCGATCGCCAGCAGCATGGGTCAGGAGCCTCCGAAAAAGACGTCGCCGGCGGTGATGCGTTCCAGCGCGCCGTCGGGCAGTCGAAGCCTGAGCGCGCCGTCGGCATCCAGGCCCTCGGCGACACCAGATATAGTGCGGTTGGGCAGCCGCGCCTCACAGGCTTCGCCCAGCCCGTGCGCCCGGGCGGTCCAGCCGGCGGCGATCGGCGCGAAACCCTGGGTCGCCCAGAGCTTGCGCCAGGATTCAAATCGGGTGGCGAGGACCTCCAGCGCGTCGAGCGGCGTGGGCGGCCGCGCCGCCATGTGCTCGGCGAAGGCGGTGGCCGGGCGATCCACGTCGGTCGGCGCGTGCGCCAGGTTGATCCCGATGCCGACCGCGAGCCACAGCCGCCCGTCGGGGCGCGAACCGGACTCGACGAGGATCCCGACCGCCTTCTTGCCGAACACCAGGACGTCGTTAGGCCACTTCAGGCGCGCCGCGCCGGGGCCCAGGCAGGTATCGGCGAGATCGGCGGCGGCCAGCGCCGCGACGAAGGAGAGTTGGGCCGCCTCGGCGGGGGCTGCGTCGGTGGTGGTCAGCAGGGTCGCGGCGAGGTTGCCGGTCTCCGTGGACCAGGCC
>JBOHKZ010000008.1:0-17201 GCA_050729355.1 Phenylobacterium sp.
GATGACGATGCTGACCCAGGGCACGCTGGCCTGCTCGATGGCGGCGCCGGCAACCTGCAACGCCACCTGCACGACTCCAACCTGCCGGAGAACATCGAGACGCTCGAGGTCGTCCGCCGGCGCGTCGAGGCGCACGGCGACCGCTTCGTGTTCGGGGAGTTCTCGGAAGAGGAGGAGCGCTGCGGGGCCTACCTCTCGCCCACCGAGGGCCTGCACTCGGCCTACACCTTCGTCCTGCTGCTGGCGAAGAAACTGACGCCCACCTTCATCCGCGACCACTACGCCACGCTGGCCGCCTATCCCGCGCACTGGCCGACCATCTCGTTCTCGAACCATGACGTGCCGCGCACGGTCAGCCGGTTCGGTGGCGACGACGCCTCGCCCGAGCTCGCCAGGCTGCTGTTCGCCCTGCTGCTCAGCCTGAAGGGCACCACCCTGATCTACCAGGGCGAGGAGCTCGGCCTGCCGCAGGCGCAACTGCGCCGCGACCAGCTCCGCGACCCGGTGGGCGACCTCTACTGGCCCTACTCCGGCGGCCGCGACGGCTGCCGCACCCCCATGCCGTGGAGTCCCGGCCCGGCGCTGGGCTTCACCACCGGCGATCCCTGGCTGCCCGCCGCCGCCGAGCACGCCGGCCTGACCGTCGAGGCCCAGACCGCCGACGACGAGTCGACCCTCACCTTCGCCCGCCAGATGATTGCGCTGCGCAAGAGTTCCGCGGCCATGACCGTGGGCGACCTCGATTTCCTCGGAGAGGACGAGGCGGTCCTGGCGTTCGTGCGGCGACAGGAGGGCGAGGCGATCGCCTGCCTATTCAACCTCAGCGCCCAGCCCAGGGTATTCGCCGATCCGGCCCTCGAGGACGCCGAGCTGCTCTGGCTGCGCACCGGCGAGGCCGACCTGCGCGGCGGCTCGGTCGGACTTTCGCCCCACGCCGCCGTATTTCTGCGCCTTAGCGAGCGGTAGACCTGCGCCATGGCCGACGGCGACAGTAAGACGACCCGCGTGCAGACGAAGTTCGGCCAGGGCTTCCTCGCGGACGTCTGGTATTTCGTCTGCCTTTCCAGGGACCTGCGCCGCGGCAAGATGGGCCGCCACGAGCTCCTGGGCGAGCCGGTGCTGCTCGGCCGCTCGAACGGCGGCCGGCTCTTCGCCCTGCGCGACATCTGCCCGCATCGCGCAGCGCCGCTCTCCGCCGGGCGTTTTCATCGCGAGGCCGCCGGCGACGAGACGGTCGAGTGCCCCTATCACGGCTGGCGGTTTCGGGCCGACGGCGCCTGCGCGGCGATCCCGTCCCTGGTGGACGACCAGGCGATGGATATCGGACGCATCGGCGTGCGGCGCTATCCGATCGCCGAGAGCCAGGGGCTGGTCTTCGTCTGGGTGGGTTCCGATCCACGCGACGAGCCGGACGGGCCGCCGCCGGTGTTCGAAGGCGTGGCGGGCGGTGGGCCGAAGCTCGTCGACCGCATGGATTTCGACGCCCACATCGACCACGCCGTCGTGGGCCTGATGGACCCCGCCCACGGACCCTACGTCCACCAGCAATGGTGGTGGCGGTCCAGGCAAAGCCAGCATGAGAAGGCCAAGCGCTTCGAGCCCCGCGAACAGGGCTTCGCCATGGTCCGCCATGAGCCTTCGAAGAACAGCCGCGCCTACGCGATCCTGGGCGGCGAGCCGCTGACCGAAATCACCTTCCGCCTCCCCGGTCTGCGCTGGGAGCATGTCACGGTCGGCAAGCGTCAGGTGCTGTCGCTGACCTGCCTGACGCCGTTGAGCGAAACCAAGACCCGGATCACCCAGATCATCTGGTCCGACCACCCGGCCTTCCTGTTCTTCAAGCCGCTGATCGCCGCCGCCGCGCGCATCTTCCTGCGCCAGGACGGCGACATGGTGAACCTGCAGAACGAGGGCCTGAAGTACGACCCATTGCTGATGTGGATCGACGACGCCGACCGCCAGGCCAAGTGGTACCAGCAGCTCAAGCGCGAATGGACCGCGAGCCGCAGGGAGGGCCGGCCGTTCGAGAATCCCGTCGAGGCTGTAACCCTGCGCTGGCGCAGCTAGGCCACAAATCGACCCCAAAGACCGTCACCTTGGCCTCGGGGGCCCTCGACGGGGGTTGAGCCTTGAGGAGACGGCGCAACGCGGCGGTCCTGGCGGTGTCGCTTGCGGCGCACGCGGCTCTACTCGCCGCCTGGATGAGCACGCGACAGGACCTGCGTTGGGCCGAACCGCCGACGATGCAGGTCGCGCTCGTCGAGCTCCCGCCGCCTCCGAAACCGCCGCCTGAACCTCGCGAGCCGCGCCCTTCGCCCACCCGGGTGCTGGCCCGGCCGGCGCAGGGGCTCGAGCCGCGGCCCGTCGAGCAGCCGCCTGAACCCCCGCCGGACAATGCGCCGGCGCAGATCTCGCCGGAATGGCGGGTCAAGCCACAGCCCTCGCTCGTCCTGAAGCCTCTCAGCAAGACGTTCCGGCGGCCGAAATGCAAAAGCTCGGAGGACCATTCCGGCTGGGACGGGCCGCCCTGCCCGCCCGGAAGTCCCGATGACCAGGCCGCCCGCTACGACGTGAAGCGGGACAGCAAGGCCGGGGCCTTCGCCGGCGAGGGCGACCGCAAGCTGCGGACGAAGAGCTACCGCGAGAGCCCCCGGACGGACGACTATCCCGGGATCCGCTGCACCATCCTCCACAAGTGCTGAGCGTCAGACGCCGGCCTTGGTCGGCGCGCTCGCCTGTTCGACGCCGACGAAGTCCACCTTCGTCCCCTTCCTGACCGCCAGGCTGAGTTGCCGGACGTCCCAGTTGGTCAGGCGCACGCAGCCGTGGCTGGCGGTCTTGCCCACCAGGCGCGGGTCCGGCGTCCCGTGGATGCCGAAGGTGTCCTTGGTCAGGTCGATCCAGGTCGAGCCCACCGGATTGTTCGGCCCGGCCTTGATGGTCAGCTTGCCCTGCGAGGCCTTGCCGAAGGTCAGCCGCGAGGGGTCGTAGGTGTAGGTCGGGTTGGGCGCGGTGGTGCGCACCTCCCACTCGCCGGCCGGCGCCGGGCGTTCCGACGAGCCCACGGTGGCCGGATAGACCGCCAGCAGGACGTCGCCGTCGCCAAAGGCGCGGATCTGCCGCTTGGTCTTGTCGACCTCGATCCTGGCGACGGCGCCCGGGAGTTTGTCGGGGCCCAGCGCCGCGACCACGATCCTTGTCCCCGCCGCGCCGAAGTCGGCGCCGGGGTTCAGCGCCTTCAGGAGCGCCTCGTCCATGTGGAACTTCTCGGCCAGCGCTTCCGAGGGGGTCGAGAACCCCAGCGCCGGCAACTTGGCCATCTCGGCGTAGTCGGTGGGGATCTTGGCGACGAAGGGCCCCTTCGCATCGTCAGGCGTGATCACGTAGTCGGTCAGCGCCGGCTGCTCGTCCTTGGAGAGCGCGGCCCAGACCTGGTCGTCCATGACGCCGTCCACCGGCAGGTCGTGAGCGGCCTCGAAGGCTGCGATGGCGTTTTTCACATTCCCGCCGTCCTGGCCGTCGATGACGCCCGGCGAGAAGTGCGCACGCGCGAGCAGCACCTGGGCGCGCAGCATCGCGTTGCGCTTGGCCTCCGGCGTCACCGGCTCGGCGGTCCACACGGCCTTGTCGATCGGGGCCGCCATCGGCGAGACCGAGGCCTCGATCGGGGTCATCTGGGCGGCCTGGATGTTAAGCGGGTCCACCGGCTCAGGCGCGGGCGTGTTGGCGGCCGCGGCTGCTGGCTGCGGCGGGGCCGCCTGTGCGGTTTGCTGCGCGGCGGGCTTGGAGCAGGCGGCCAGCAGGAACAAGGACGCGCCGGCGTAGAGGGCTGCTCGGTAAAAAATCATCATGGACCTCAGCTGTGCGCCGCGCGTTAGTCAGCGGCGTGAGGTTCAAACCTTCAGAAGCGCTGCGGTTCCTGATCGGACTGGCGGCGGCGGCTCTCGTGCTGGGCATCGTGGCCTTCCGAGTGACCAGTTGCGCGCCTGCGCCGAAGCCTGCGCCGATCCCCCGGCCGCCGATTTCCGCCCCGCCGCCGCTGCCTGCGCCGCCACTGCCCGCTACGGCTTGCGACGCAGGTCCCGCCGCCGCCGCGGCCGCCAACGCCGCCTCCCTGCGCACGCTGGCCTGGTCGCCGTTCGGGCGCGCGGAGTTCGGGTGGGAGACCTACGCGCCGCTGATCTCCCGTGAGGTCCGTACGACCTGCCCGGCCGGCAGTCCCGGGTTCGCCGCCGCCCTCGCGGCCTGGGAGGAGGCCCAGCAATTGCCCGCAGACGGGGTCGTGGACGATGCCGTCATCCAGCGGATGAAGGGCGTCATGCACACGCGCCGGCCCATCGTGCTGCTCATCGCCCGCAAGATCTGCCCCGATCCGCCGCCTGTGGCCCTGCTCCAGGCGAGCCAGCCCGGCGAGGGGTACGGCGGCAAGCGGATCCTGCTGCGCCCCGCGGCCTTCGCCGCCTGGCGCAGGATGGCGGCCGCCGCCCGGGCCGAGGACCCCAGGATCGCCGCCGATCCGCGCAACCTGGCCATCTTCTCGGGCTACCGCGACCCCAACGCCGACGCGGCCCGCTGCAATGCCGAGGGCAACTGCCAGGGCGTGGTGCGCGCGGCCTGCTCCGCCCACCGCACAGGGCTCGCCGTCGACATGTACGTGGGCCAGGCGCCCGGCTACGGACCCGATTCCAGCGCCGACCCTAACCGCCTCTACATGAGCTCCACGCCGACCTATCGCTGGCTGGTCGCCAACGCCGACCGCTTCGGCTTCGTGCCCTATCCCTTCGAGCCCTGGCACTGGGAGTGGACCGGCGAGCAGCCCTGAGGCAGGCTTGCCGTATGGCCAGCTTCACCACCCCCGACGGCGTCACCATCGCCTACGACGACATCGCCCCGCCCGACGGCGGGGCCCGCACCATCCTGCTGATCCACGGCTTCGCCTCGAACCGGAACGAGGGCTGGCGCAGGACCGGCTGGTACGGCGCCTTCGAGCGGCGCGGCATGCGGGTCATCGCGCTGGATCAGCGCGGCCACGGCGAGAGCGAGAAGCTCTACGATCCCCAGGCCTACGCCCGCGACAAGCTGGCGGCCGACGCCTTCGCCCTGCTGGACCACCTGGGCGTCGGGCGCGCCGACGTCTTCGGCTACTCCATGGGCACGCGCACGGCGCTGGCCATGGCCCTGGCCGCGCCTGACCGCGTTTCGAACCTGATCCTCGGCGGAGTGGGCGGCAAGCTGCGCGAGCCGTCGACGGTGGTGGAAGGCAACCCGATGGCCGACGCCATGCTGGCGGACGACCCCGCGACCATTACCCAGCCCATGCTGCAGAGCTTCCGACACTTCGCCGACGAACAGGGCGAGGACCGCAAGGCGCTGGCGGCGGTCACCGAGTTGAAGAACCCGCCCTTCGACTGGGACGCCGCGGCCGCCCTGCCCATGCCGGTGCTCGTGGTGGCGGGAGTTGGCGACACCGGCGCGGGCGATCCCGAAGACCTGGCGCGCCTGTTCCCGGCCGGGCATGGCGTGACCATCCCCGGCTGCGACCACTTCTCGGCCATCCCCCACGCGCTCACCAAGGCCGCCGTCTTCGACTTCCTGGATGGGATGATGGACGACGACTTCCCGGAGTTCGAAGGCCGGCGCTAGAGCAGCCCAATTCCAGAAACGATTGTCATCCCGGGCGCAGCAAAGCGGAGACCCGGGACCCAGGGCCAAGCCCATTGAATCCCCTGGGTCCCGGCTCACCGCTTCGCGGCGTCCGGGATGACACAACCTCTTGCCTTGAGAAGGGGTTTTACCGCGCGGGGCCCAGGTTGTAGGGGCCGCCCTTCTCCAGCGCGGCGATATAGGCAGGCCGCGCCTGGAAGCGTTCGACCCAGGCCTTGATGTTCGGATAGGTGTCCGCCTGGCCCATTGCGCGGCAGACCTCGCCCACGAAGCTCATCTGGATGTCGGCGCCGGAAAACTCGTTGTCGACCAGCCAGTCCCGGTCGGCGAGCGCGCCGTTCACATAGCCCAGGTGGTTGGCCATCTCACTGGCGATGCGCGGCTGCAGCGCCGCGCCATTCTCGCCCAGGCGGGCGACGTACATGTTCAGCATCAGCGGCAGCATGGCCGAGCCCTCGGCGTAGTGCAGCCATTGCTGGTAGGTCTCGTGCTCGTCCGTCCCCGGGCGCGGCGCCAGGCGACCGCCGCCCTGGTGGCGGATGATGTAGTCGATGATCGCGCCCGACTCGTTGATCGTGCGGCCTTCGTCGGTGATCACCGGCGACTTGCCCAACGGGTGCACGGCCACCAGTTCCGGCGGCGCGAGCCGCGTGGCCGCGTCGCGCTGGTAGTTCTTGATCTCATAGGGCGCGCCCAATTCCTCAAGGAGCCACAGGATGCGCTGCGAGCGCGAGTCATTGAGGTGATGGACGACGAGCATGCGAGGCGCCTTTTTGTTTTCTGGCGGGCAGCAGAACCGTCTGACGCGACGCAAAGCAAGCTTCGGCTATGATCGCCCGATGAGCCTCGTCCTTCCCGACCTCGCAGAACTGCTCGACCGCGCCGGCCGCGAGGCCGAGATGCTGGTCGCCGAACTACAGGACGCGGTGGCCGAGCGCGTATGCCGCGATGGCCGCGTGGACCGCGCGGCGCTGGACGCCGATCAGCACGCCGCGCACGGCCTCGCCTGGGCCGCCGCCTACGCGGAAACCCTGCGCCAGACCGCCGCCTGGGCTGAACGGCTGATCGAGGACGAGAAATTCGGCGAGGCCGAGGCCCTGCCCGCGCAGCTCCTGGCCCACGAATACCTCTCGCAACTGGCCGGGGGCCTGCCCATGAACCAGGGCGAGATGTTCCGCACCATCGACCTCGATGTCTCGGCGCATCGCCTGCAGCCGCTGATCGAGAGCCTCGCCCCCGGCGCCTCGCAGGCCGTGAAGCATCGGGTCGTCGAACTGCTGGACCAGGCGCGCGGACGCCCGTCGCTCGAAGCCAGCGGCCTCGACGAGACCCTGGAGGCGGTGCGCGACCAGTTCCACGGCTTCGCGGCCGAGCGGATCGCGCCCTTCGCCCACGGCTGGCACATGAGCGACGAGCTGATTCCGCTGGAGCTGATCGAGGAGATGGGCGCGCTCGGCGTCTTCGGCCTCACCGCGCCGGAGGCCTGGGGCGGTTCGGGCCTCGGCAAGGTCGCCATGTGCGTGGTCTCGGAAGCGCTGTCGCGCGGCTGGATCGGCACGGGTTCGCTGGGCACCCGCTCGGAGATCGCCGCCGAGCTGATCCTGGCGCACGGCACGTCGGACCAGAAGCAGCGCTACCTGCCGCGCATCGCGTCCGGCGAGATCATCCCGACCGCTGTCTTCACCGAGCCCGAGGCCGGCTCGGACCTGGGGTCGTTGCGCACCCGGGCCGCGCTGGAGGGCGACACCTGGCGGGTCAGCGGGGCCAAGACGTGGATCACCCATGCGGCCCGCGCCGACCTGATGACCCTGCTGGTCCGCACCGATCCGGCGTCGAGCGACCACCGGGGCCTGTCGATGTTCCTGGCGGAGAAGCCACGCGGAACAGTGACCGACCCCTTCCCCGCGCCCGGCATGAGCGGCGGGGAGATCGCGGTCATCGGCTATCGCGGCATGAAGGAATACGAGATCGCCTTCGACGGTTTCGAGGTCCCAGACGCCAACCTCCTGGGCGGCCAGCCCGGCCAGGGGTTCGTCCAGTTGATGGCGACCTTCGAAAGCGCCCGCATCCAGACCGCGGCCCGGGCCATCGGCGTGGCGCAGAACGCGCTGGACCTGGCGCTCGACTACGCCCTGGCGCGGCGCCAGTTCGGCGAGCCGATCGCGAGCTTCCCGCGCGTGGCCAACAAGCTCGCCATGATGGCCGCCGAGATCCTCGGGGCGCGGCGCCTCGCCTGGTTCGCGGCTGTCGCCAAGGACGAGGGCCGACGCTGCGATCTTGAGGCCGGCATGGCCAAGCTGACCGCGGCGCGCATCGCCTGGGCGGTGGCCGACAACGCCGTGCAGATCCATGGCGGGACGGGATTCGCCGTGGAGCAGCCGGTCAGCCGCGTGCTGGCCGACGCGCGCATCCTGAACATTTTCGAAGGGGCCGGCGAGATCCAGGCCCAGGTCATCGCGCGACGCCTGCTCGACGGCGCCAATTGACCGGGCTCAGGCGGGGAAAGCGCCGGCCGCCAGCCGTCCCTGGTGCAGCACGGTACGCCGGGGCGGCGTGCGGGCGACGGTCTCGGCCGAGCAGCTCGCCGCCACGAACACGCAGTCCGCCGCATCGCCCGGCTTCGGCCAGACCTGCTCGCCGGCCGCATTGAGCGGCGTCGGCCCGCCGGTCGCCAGCTTCAGCGACTGCGACAGCCCAAACTCGTCCGACCAGCCATAGAGCTGGCAGGCCAGCTTGGCCTTCTCCAGCACGTCGCCGGTCCCGAAGACGCCCCAGTGGTCCACCACCGTGTCGGTGCCGGTATAGACCGCCACCCCTTTGCTCTGGAGGAGCGGGATCGGCATCATCCGCGTGCCGAACGGCACGGTCGAGGCCACCGACATGCCGAGGCCCGCCATCCGCGCGGCGAGATCGGCCAGTTCCGCGTCGCCCAGCGACATCAGGCAGAAGCAGTGGCTGAACGTCACCCGGCCGCGCAGCCCCGGCTCGCGCTCGACCCGGTCGGCGATGCGCCTGATTGCGGCCACGCCGGTATCGCCCGGCTCATGCAGGTGCATGTCGATCGGCGCCTTGCAGTCGAGGGCAATCTGCAGGACCGCGTCCACCGAACGCTCCATGTCGCCGTCGACCAGGGTCGGATCGATGCCGCCCACGTGCGTCGCCCCCGCCGCCATGGCGTCACGCATGGTCTGCTGCAGGTTCACCTTCACCAGGCCGTGCTGCGGGAACGCCACGATCTCGTGGCCGAAGGTGGCGTTGCGCCGGTCCAGCGCGCGCTTCAGGTGCACGACGTTCTGGATGCCGATCACCGGATCGACGTTGCACTGGCTGCGGGCGAAAGTCGTGCCGTTGGCCTGCAGCAGGTTCACCAGCTTGTCGGCGCGGCCCTCCAGCCCGGGCAGCAGTTCCGGCAGCAGCTTCTGCTCCAGGGCGATCTGGCCCGGGATGCCGTTGCGCTTGCGACGCGGCGCGCGCCACGGGTCGCCGTAGAACGTCTTGTCCAGGTGGATGTGCATGTCGCGGAAGGCGGGCAGCATCAGCAGCCCCGCCATGTCGTGGGTCCGCGTTCCGGCCGTCATGGGTGCGGACGCCGGCGCGACCGCGGCGATCCTGCCGTTGGCGATCTCGATGTTGGCCAGCGTGGTCAGGGTCTCGGCGACATCTTCGCCCTCGCGCCGATAGCCCGTCTCGAGCCGCACGTTGCGCAGGACGTATCGCTCAGGATCGCTCCCGGCCGCCAGGGCGGAACCCGACGCGCCGGCGGCCAGCACGGCGGCGCCTGCGCTCATCGCGCTCAGGACCGATCGCCGGGAAGGTGAGTCGCTTTGGGTCGCCACGGGTCCAGGCTCGCCGCTCAGCGCGGCGCGAAGCCCGCGGCGATCAGGCTGATCTGCCGGTCCATGACCACGGTCAGGGTGTCGGCGCCCGCGCCGTCCCAGACGGCCAGGCGGTAGGTCCAGGCATAGGCCGACATCAGGAGGTCGATGATCTCCTGATGATCCACGGCCGGATCGACATCCCCCTCCGCGACGCCCTTCGCCAGGCACTCGCGGATGATCTCCTGCAGCCTGGGGGTCTTGCCGAACGGCTGCGCGGCGGCCGGCAGCGTCCAGTCATAGGCGGCGGCGATGTGGGCGAGGAACAGCTTCATGCGCTGCGCCTCGAACGAGAAGTGGATCGAGAACATCGTGCACAGCCGGTCGGCCGTGGATCCGCGCAGGTGCGGCATCACCCGATCGAGCTCTTCGTAGAGCCCGTCGAGCCGATCCTGCATCACCTGGCTGAGGATCTCGCCCTTGGAGGCGAAGGTGGTGAAGACGCTGCCCACGGAGACGCCGGCTTGCCGGGCGATCTCGCGGATGGTCGTGCCCTGGTAGCCCTGGGCGTCGAACAGATCCCGCGCCGCGACGATGACGCGGTTGCGGGTCGCTTCCTTCTGAGACTGGCGGACGCCGGTCTCGACGACGATCGGCGGCTGGGCGGCGTCGACGCCGCCCAGACCGACCTCAGCCGGGATTTCGGATTCCGCCGCCATGCCCCACCGCTACGGCGTCAGCCGCGGCGCGCACCCGCCAGGAGGACGCGGATCTGATCACGCGACCGGGCTTGCAGCGCGTCGAGGCTCCAGCCTTCGAAGATCGCCTGCTTGTAGTTCGAGAGATAGGCTTCGAAGAGCATCTGGGCGCGGAGCTTCACTTCGGCCTCCTGGCCGAGTTCGCCGCGTTCGACGCCGGCGTTCAGCTGGTCGACGATCTGCTCGATCAGTTGTTGCGACGGTTCGGAGTTGCGCAGTTGCGGACCTTCTTCAGGCGTCCAGCCGACGCTGAAGGCGGCGCGCGCCAGCGGCAGTTGCGACTTGTAGAAGGCGTAGCCGGCGCTGAACATCTTGAGCAGGGCGTCGTCGACGCCCTTCGCGCGGTCGGCGGCTTCGCGCATGGCTTCGCCGAGCGCGACCATGTCGGCCAGCATGATCTCGCGGAACAGGTCCGACTTGTCGGTGAAGTTGGCGAACACAGCGCCAGTCGACATTCCGGCGGCCGCGGCGATGTCGCGGATCGTGGCGCCTTCGTAGCCCTCTTCGCTGAAGAGGCGGCGGGCCGCCGCGAGAACCTTCGCGCGGGTCTGTTGCTTGGCGAGGGTGCGGCGGGTCGGGACCTTCACCACGGCTTCACCGGCAGCTTGCAGGGGAGCGATGTGCTTCATTTACTTGACGGCGGAGCCGTCCTCTCAATGCTGCCGCGCGTTTCGGCAGACTTCGATGAACATGTTCAAAGATCTCGTTACGCGAAACGAAATCTGGATGCAACCGGCGAGAGATTGGTGAAAATGACACCGGTCCCAGCAATCTTGAACACGAATGCCTCGCCCTCTGCCGCACGAGTGCGGCGGAAATCGGACGAAGCCAACGAATGCAACTCGCTGAACACGCTCAGTCGGTCGTAAGTGGAGCTCGGGATATCGCCGTTAGGAGTGGTCCGCAACCCCGCCACGGCCTAGATTGGGCCTCATGGACGTTTTCTCTTTTCTCATACCGGCGGCCCTGGTGGCCGTGACGGCCGTGCTTGGGCTCGGCATCTACGCCCTGTTCCGGGGCGGCGATTTCGGCCGGTCCTACTCCAACAAGCTGATGCGCCTGCGGGTGCTGATGCAGGCTATCGCCATCGCTGTCCTCGTGGGCGCGGTGTGGTGGCGGGCGCGGCACTAGCCGTGGTCACGCTCAACCGCATCTACACCCGCACCGGCGACGCCGGCGCCACCCGCCTGGCCACCGGCGAGACGGTCAGCAAATCCGACCCGCGGGTCGAGGCCTACGCAGCGGTCGACGAGACCAACGCCTGCGTCGGTATGGCGCGGGTGCATACCGGCGGCGACGAGGCGTTCGACGCCATCCTCGCGCGCGTCCAGAACGAACTCTTCGACCTGGGCGCCGATCTCGCGACGCCGGCCAAGCCCGACGAGGCGCCGGGCGCCATGCTGCGCATCCTGGATAGTCAGGTCGAACGGCTGGAGGGCGAGATCGACGAGTTGAACGCCGTCCTGCCGCCGTTGACGTCGTTCATCCTGCCCGGCGGCACGCCGGCGGCGGCGGCGCTGCACCTGGCCAGGACCGTCTGTCGGCGCGCCGAGCGTGAGGCGGTGCGGCTGGTCGAGGCCGGCCCGGCGGTCAGTCCCGCGGCCATGCGCTATCTGAACCGCCTGTCGGACCTGCTGTTCGTCGCCGCCCGCTACGCCAACGACAAGGGCGCGGCCGAAGTGTTCTGGAAGTCCGGCGCGACCCGCTAGGGCTTTGCCGCCTCAGCCGCCGGTTTGCGCCCGACCGCAGCCATCGCCTCGGCGCGGGCCTTGGGGTCGGCGATCACCCGGCCGGTGATGTCGGAGATCAGGATCGGCTGGGCGCAGACCCGCTGCGAGCCGTCCCACCATTTCCGGGCCTGGGTGCACTTCTCCTCCGGCCACGCCCAGCCCAGTTGCCAGACCAGGATGCCGACGTTGGCGACGGCGAAGATGCCGAGGAAGATGAGCTTCAGGCGCTCGATAGTCGGGTTCATGGCGACTTCATAAGGGATGGAGACTGTCGCTGGCTAGCGTCACGCCGCGACAGAAATGCGGCGCCTGCCCTTAGGTCGGCGGCTTGCAAACCGCGCCGGAAGCTTTATTGCCCGCCGTGACCCAATTTTCGAGAAGCAATTTGAGGCGCTAGCAACCCATGAAGGTACTGGTCACCGTCAAGCGGGCCATAGATTCCAACGTCAAGGCGCGGGTAAAGCCCGACCAGTCCGGCGTCGACCTTGCCAACGTGAAAATGGCGATGAACCCCTTTGACGAAATCGCCGTCGAAGAGGCCGTCCGCCTGAAGGAAAAAGGCGTCGCCACCGAAATCGTCGCCGTCTCCGTGGGCCCAGCCCAGGCGGGCGAGACGCTGCGCACCGCGCTGGCCATGGGCGCCGACCGCGCCATCCTCATCCAGACCAGTGACGACCTGGAACCGCTGGCGGTGGCCAAGGTGCTGAAGGCGGTCATCGGCAAGGAGAGCCCGGATCTGGTGATCATGGGCAAGCAGGCCATCGACGGCGACAACAACGCCACCGGCCAGATGCTGGCGACCCTGCTCGACTGGCCGCAGGCGACGTTCGCGTCCGCCCTGGAAGTCTCGGGCAAGAAGGCCAAGGTGACCCGCGAGGTCGACGGCGGCCTGCAGACCCTCGAGATCGATCTGCCCGGCATCGTCACGGCGGACCTGCGCCTGAACGAGCCGCGCTACGCCAGCCTTCCGAACATCATGAAGGCCAAGAAGAAGGAACTGACCATCGAGGAGCTGGGCACGCTGGGCGTCGATACCGCCCCGCGCCTGAAGGTTCTCAAGGTCACCGAGCCGCCGAAGCGCTCCGGGGGGATCAAGGTGGAAACCGCCGCCGACCTCGTCTCGAAACTCAAGACTGAAGCGGGGGTCCTCTAATGGCCGTTCTCGTCATCGCCGACCACGACAACGCCCACCTGCGCGACACCACCAACAAGACGGTGACCGCCGCGCTGAAGCTGTCGTCCGACATCGACGTCCTGGTGGCCGGCAAGGGCGCCAAGGCCGTCGCCGACGCCGCCGCCAAGATCACCGGCGTGCGCAAGGTGCTGCTCGCCGAGAGCGACGAACTGGGCGAAGGCCTGGCCGAGGCCATGGAAGCCCTCGTCGTCCCGCTGATGAGCGGCTACGACGCGGTGCTGACGCCCGCGACCAGCCAGGGCAAGAACTTCAGCCCGCGCATCGCCGCCAAGCTGGACGTCGCCCAGATCTCCGAGATCGTCGATGTCGTGGACGCCTCGACCTTCGTGCGCCCGATCTACGCCGGGAACGCGCTGGAAACGGTACAATCCTCGGACGGCAAGAAGGTGATCACCGTGCGTCCGACCGTCTTCAAGGCGGCGGCGGACGGCGGGTCGGCCAAGGTGGAGACGATCTCCGCTCCGGGCGCCTCGCCCAAGACCCACTTCATCGACCAGAAGCTGGTGAAGTCCGAACGTCCTGAGCTTTCGGGCGCCAAGATCGTGGTCTCGGGCGGCCGCGCCATGGGCTCCGCCGAGGAGTTCCAGAAGGTCATCGAGCCGCTCGCCGACAAGCTCGGGGCCGCCGTCGGCGCCTCGCGCGCCGCGGTCGACGCCGGCTACGCGCCCAACGACTACCAGGTCGGCCAGACCGGCAAGGTGGTCGCGCCTGAGCTCTACATCGCCATCGGCATCTCGGGCGCCATCCAGCACCTAGCCGGCATGAAGGACTCCAAGGTCATCGTGGCGATCAACAAGGACGCCGACGCGCCGATCTTCCAGGTCGCCGACTACGGCCTGGTGGCCGACTACAAGACCGCCGTCCCGGAACTGATGGCCGCGCTCGCCGCCGCCGGGAAGTAGGCCGCTTCCGACCTACGGGCCGGTTGACCAAAAAAGAGGGGCGGCTCCGCGAGGGGCCGCCCCTTAGTCGTTTCGGGACCGAGCGCGTGGGGTGTCAGTGCGTCCCGGCCACGTTCCGCGGAGCCGGTCCGAGCGTCAGGGTGACGGTGCGGCCGGAAAGCTCGGCCGGAACCTCGCCGACCGGCATCTTGCGCAGCGCTCGGTTGACAGCGTCGTCCGTGGCGAGGTCGCCGGTCGACTTGAAGCGCACGCCGCTGAGCCGTTGATCGCTAAGTTCGGCCGTGACCTTCAGGGCGCCCGGCAGCTGCACGCCGGTGTTGGCGAGGCGCGCATCGGCCTGCGCGGCGACCGAGGCGAGATAGGCCTGGTCAACGACATTGGGTTCGGCGCGAACGCCGCCGGTCGCCAGCAGCAGGCCAGCCGCGCTCAGCACGAGAAGGTTCGTGTGCATGATCTACATCCTTGATTTGATTTCTATATTCTCGGCGCCGTTGGTATGGATGTAGGGATTGGCGAACGCCGTTACGAACGATAGATTTTGCCCTAGGTTGTTACTCGCGCTAACAACCTAGCGTGAGACGCCTGCCGCCCTTCTTCGCCCTGCGCGCCCTGGAGGCTGCCGCCCGGCACCGCAGCTACAGCCGCGCGGCGCAGGAGCTGGCGGTGACGCACGGCGCGGTCAGCCAGCAGATCCGCCGCCTGGAGGCCGAGCTCGGGGCGCGGCTCTTCGAGCGGCGCGGCAACGCCATGGTCCCGACCCCCGCCGCAGAGCGTCTGGCCGCCGGGGTCGGCCGAGGCCTGGACGTGCTGCAGAACGCCGTGGCCGAGTTCGCCCAGGCCGCGGAGCGCGATCCGCTGGTGCTCAGCCTCGATCCGCAGTTCGCCAATCGCTGGCTGCCCTCCCGACTGGCGAGGCTGCTCGCCGACCCGGCCGGGGCCAACCTGGAGATCCGCGTCGAGGAGCGCCTGGCGAACTTCGTCACCGACGGCGCCGACCTGGGCGTGCGCTACGGCGCCGGCGCCTGGGACGGCATCGAGACGCACCGCCTGTTCCGCGAGACCCTGTTCCCGGTCTGCAGCCCGGCGGTCGCCAAGGCCCATCCCGTCAACCGACCCGAAGACCTGCTCGCCGCGCCGCTGATCCATCATGGCCACCGCCCCTGGCGCCTGTGGTTCGAGGCCTTCGGGCTGCCCATGCCGCCGCAGCAGGGCCTGGCCTTCGACGACTCGGTGATGTTGCTGGAGGCGGCCGCGCAGGGGCTGGGCTTCGCCTTGGCCCGCAGCGGGTTGATGGAGCCCTATTTCGAGAGCGGTCGGCTGGTGCGGCCGCTGGAGGACGACATCGCGTCCGACCTCGGCTTCTTCGTCGTCTGGCGGGCCGACAGCCGCAAGGTCGCCCGCATCGCAGCCCTTCGCGAATGGCTAGTGGCCGAGGCCATCGAGGCGGCAGGGCAGGCTGAAGCCGGCTGAGACGTACGGTCACGCTGCGCCGCAGCAAAAGCCTTGCGGCGGTACGGCGCCGTTATGTTAGAAAGCCGTCACAAGAAGAAAGGCCCCGCACGGCGCGGCCGCTCATCGAGGCTCTGCTGTATGGTCCAAATCAAGTCGGTCGGCGTCATTGGCGCGGGCCAGATGGGTACGGGCATCGCCCACGTGGTGGCGCTCGGCGGCTACGACGTGCTGTTGCATGACGTCAGCCAGGAACGCATCGACGCCGGCATCGAGCTGATCCACCACAACATGACCCGCCAGGTCGTGCGCGGGGTTATCGACCAGGCCGCCATGGACAAGGCGCTCGGCCACATCAAGGGCGCGCCGGAGCTGCAGACCATCGGCGCCACCGACCTCGCCATCGAGGCCGCCACCGAGAACGAAGAGACCAAGAAGACCATCTTCAAGGCGCTCGGCCCGCACCTCGGCGACAAGACGCTGCTCGCCTCCAACACCTCGTCGATCTCGATCACCCGCCTGGCGGCCGCGACGGACCGCCCCGACCGGTTCATCGGCCTGCACTTCATGAACCCCGCGCCGCTGATGAAGCTCGTGGAGATCATCCGCGGCATCGCCACCGGCCCCGACACCTACGAGACCGCCGTCCAGTTCGCCCAGTCGCTGGGCAAGACCACCGCCAACGCCGAGGACTTCCCGGCCTTCATCGTGAACCGCGTGCTGGTGCCGATGATCAACGAGGCGATCTACACGCTGTACGAGGGTGTCGGCACGGTCGAGGCCATCGACACGGCCATGAAGCTGGGCGCCAACCACCCGATGGGCCCGCTCGAGCTGGGCGACTTCATCGGCCTCGACACCGTGCTGTCGATCATGAACGTGCTCTACGAGGGCCTGGCGGACTCGAAGTACCGCCCCTGTCCGCTGCTGACCAAGTACGTCGAAGCGGGCTGGCTCGGCCGCAAGGCCGGCCGCGGCTTCTACGACTATCGCGGCGAGCACCCCGTCCCGACCCGCTAAGAGCAACCGCGGTCAAGACAAGCGCGCGGCTCCGGGCGATGATCGGGGCATGAACGCCTACGCCCCGCCGTTCCCGCTGGTCAGCGATCCGATGGACCGCGCGCGGCGGCATATCGAGGGCAACCTCGAGGCGGAGCTGTCGCTGAACGACCTGGCCGACGCCGCGGGCCTCTCGCCCTACCACTTCTCGCGCCTGTTCACCGGCCGCTATGGCTTCAGCCCGATGGCCTATGTCCGCGCGCGGCGCCTCGAAGGCGCCGCCGAGCGTCTGCGCGCTGGACCGCCCACCACCCTGATCGACCTGGCGCTCGACTGCGGGTTCGACAGCCAGGAGGGCTTCACCCGCGCCTTCACCCGCATCTTCGGCGTCTCGCCCGGCCGCTATCGCGACGGCGAGCGCGCGCCCCGGACGGAGACCGTCGTCATGAGCACCACTGACCTGCCGCCGTCGAACCTGATCCAGGCTCCGGCGCCCGCGAAGAAGCCGGCCCTGCGCATCGCCGGCCTCGGCGAAGACTTCGACGAAACCACCGTCTCCGGCATCCCGGCGCTCTGGGACAGGCTCACGCCTCACTTGCCGCTGGCGGGCCAGAATGGCCGCGGGACCTTCGGCGTCTGCTGCGCCGGGCCGCAGACCAAGGGCTTGCACTACATCGCCGGCGTGGCGC
>JBOHKZ010000009.1:0-4786 GCA_050729355.1 Phenylobacterium sp.
ACCATCAGGCGCGCGGGCGAGCGGTCGGCGATGCGCACCACCCCGTCGGGATCGACCCGCTCCTCGCGGCCCTCTGCCGGCGCGAGCCGCACGGCTTCCTCCTCGGGCGTGGGAACCGGACTGATGACGCGGGGGGCGACACTGCGCAGCACCTCGTCCTCCGCGAGCGGATCCAGCCCGATCAGCACGACGGCCCCGTAGCGGAACACCACCGCCACCCCGCTCTCGCCGATCGCGAAGGCCAGCGGCGCGGTGGAGAGCGTGTCCCGGCGCTCCAGGCCCGCGGTGTCGATGCGTTCTCCCAGCAGCACGGCGCGCGCCGTGACGGGCGCGAAGGAGGTCTGAGGTTCACCCAGGGGTCCAACCATACCGCAGGGGAACATACCGCCGGCGCCGGCCGTAGCTGAATCTGCAACCGGCGGTCATGTCTTTGTCCGCCGAGGTCATGGCGACGGACGGCAGGGCCGATAGGCTGGCAGGCTCAATCCGCCCGGAGGCAAACGTGCTAGCGCCAGCCGTAGTTGAAGCTGATCGAGATGCGGTCGGTCCTGGCCTGGTTGGCGGGCACCTCGTGGCGCAGCCAGCTTTCCCACATGAAGACCGTGCCCGGCTCGGGGGCCAGGTAGACGAAGGCGCGGGCGGCCTCGGGCGCGTCAGCAAGGCGCGGCGGCGCGGCCATCATCAGCGGCAGCCGGGGATCTTCGAGCTTCAGCGCGCTCGCGCCTTTCGGCGTCGAAACATAGGCCGTGCCGGAGATCACGCTGTGCGGGTGGATGTGGCCGGAATGGGCCGCGCCCGGCTTCAGGATATTGACCCACAGGCTGTCGAGCTTCAGGCGCCCGCCGCCCAGGTCGAACGCCAGGTCCTTGGCGAAGGCCTTGGCGTGGCGGTCGAGCTTCGCCTTCAGCTCCCCGAACACCGTGGCGCGCTGCGGGAGATCGTCGAGCGAGGCGTAGGAGGTGTAGCCGCCGTAGCCATGCGCCTTGGACCAGGCCCGACCGGCCGCGTCGTCTTCGGCCAGCATGCGGCAAGACGCTTCCAATTCGGCGTTGAAATTTTCGAATTCCCGGTCTGTGGTAAGCGACGCTTCGAAGACCGGAGTCGCAAAGAGGTGACGCACCGCCATTAGCGGGCGCTAAGCTTCTCTGGGCACATTGTCAAAGCTTGGGCGTCTGGCGCTTCATCCAAACGTCCGTTAGAAAAACGCAAAATTACGATACGCCTCGCATTCAGAGGCACGAGAGACCGGGGAGCTAAGAATGATCAGGACTGTGGCGGCGCTGGCTTTGGCGAGCGTGGTTGTTGGCGGCCAGGCGCAGGCGGCGACACCCGCAAAAGCGAAGCCGGCCGTGGCGGCGAAATCGACGGCGTCGTCCTATCGCGCGCCGCGCGGGCCGGACGGCAAACATCCGGACCTGAACGGCGTCTGGCAGGTGCTGAACACCGCCAACTACAATGTCGAACCGCATGCCGCGAGCGCCGCTCTGCAGATGCGCCCGGGTCCGGTGACGCCGGTTCCGGCGAAGGACGTCCTGGCGCTGGGCGCCGTGGGCTCCGTGCCCGCCGGCCTGGGCATCGTCGAAGGCGGCGCGATCCCCTACACGGCTGAAGCCAGGAAGCAGCGCGACGAGAACAAGGCCGACTGGATCCACCGCGATCCGGAGATCAAGTGCTACCTGCCGGGCGTGCCGCGCGCCAACTACATGGCCTTCCCGTTCCAGATCTTCCAATCGGAGAAGGCGACCCTGATCGCCTATGAATATGCGGGCGCCGTGCGCAACCTGCTGTTCACCGACCCGGGCCCGGCTCCGGTCGACAGCTGGATGGGCCAATCGGTGGCCAAGTGGGAAGGCGACACCCTGGTCGTCACCGTCACCGGCATGAACGACTCCACCTGGTTCGACCGCGCCGGCAACTTCCACACCGCCGACATGAAGGTGGTGGAGCGCTGGACGCCGACCGGCCCTGGCGTGATGCGCTACGAAGCCGAAATCACCGATCCGGGGACCTTCACCCGCCCCTGGAAAATGAGCTTCAACCTCTACAAGCGAGTCGGCGATGACGCGCGCCTGCAGCAGTTCAAGTGCGTCGAGTTCGTCGAAGAACTGATGTACGGTCACCTGCGCAAGGAACCGCTGAAGTGATCGCCGAGCGGACCCTGTTGAGGGGCTGCAAAGAAGAGAAGAACACGTCGTCCGTATCTGCCGCTGGAGGCATTCTATGAACTACCGTCGCTTTATCGTTCCCACGCTCGCCGCTGCCGGCGTCCTTGCCGCCACGATCGGCGTGCAGCAGGCCTATGCGCACCACGCTTTCGCCGCCGAGTTCGACGGCAAAGCCCCCGTGCTCCTGAAGGGCAAGGTGACCAAGGTCGAGTGGATCAACCCGCACGCCTGGGTGCACGTGAACGTCGTCAGCCCGACGGGCACGCAGGAATGGATGGTCGAGGGCGGCACGCCCAACACCCTGCTCCGCGCCGGCATCGACCGGAATTCGCTGAAGGCCGGCACCGAGATCGTGGTCCGCGGCTACCAGTCGAAGGACAAGGCCTGCACCCCGATCTGCAAGGCCAACGGCCGCGACGTGACCTTCCCGGATGGCCGCAAGCTGTTCATGGGTTCGTCGGGCACCGGCGCGCCGAAGGATGGCGCCGATCCGGGCGACATGCCGAAGTAGGCCGCAGCGCCTGCGACGCAAAAGAGGGGAGCGTCACCGCTCCCCTTTTTCTTGAGAACCGTTTCGGAAACCGTTCGGTTCTGTCCGACGCCGGCCACGCTGCGTAGCTTGAACGCGCATCGGCCGCGACCACCGCGAGCGGACATCGAAATCTTGGGGGAGCTTAGTTGATACGCGAATTCCTGGTCTGGCTGCAGAACGACCTCGGAAAGGGCACGGGCGACATGGCCCAGTCCTGGAGCGAGGCGCTGCTGGGCTCGCTCAACTTCTGGGGCTTGCTGGAAGGCACCCACCTGCTCGCCCTGATGCTGTTCGCCGGCACGATCCTGGTGGTCGATCTGCGCCTGCTGGGCGTCACCTTCCGCCGCACCAAGGTGTCGGTGGTGAGCGACACCATCCTGCCGCTTACCGTGTTCGGCTTCCTGTTCGTGATCGTCACAGGGCTCGGCCTGTTCTTCGCCAAGCCTGTGTTTTATTACCATAATATCTGGTTCCGGCTGAAGATGATCATGCTGGCGCTGGCGCTGCTGAACATCCTGATCTTCCACGCCCGCATCCAGGCGAGCCAGGGCGCCTGGGATAGTTTGCCGAAGCCGCCGGCGAGCGTTCGCGCCGCCGCCGCCATGTCGCTCACCGCCTGGCTGGTGGTGATCACCTTCGGCCGCCTCATCGCCTACGACTGGTTCGAGTGCGGCAAGCCGCAGCCGGCTTTCATCAACTGGGCCGAAGAGTGCTCCATTTCTGAGAAGGGCGCCGTTCCGCTGGCCCCCGTGGCAGGTCAGCCGAAATGAACCTCGAACAGTTTTTCCCGCACGCCCGTCCGTGGGTCGAGAACCTGGTCAACGTCTGGCCGACCCCGTACGTCAAACCGCAGTTCGCCTGGTGGGAGGTCGCCCACGTCGTTTCGCTGATCACGCTGGGCGGGACCTCGATCCTGATGAACCTGCGCCTGATCGGCGTCGGCCTCACCCAGGAGCCGCCGTCGGAGCTCTATCGGAGCCTCAAGCTCTGGCAGACCATCGGCATCATCGGCATCGTCGTCACCGGCGTGCTGATCGGCATGGCCAACGCCGAGCGCCTCTACGACAGCGCCGCCTTCATTGTGAAGATGCTGGCGCTGGTCGCCGGGATCATCCTGACCTACGGCGCGAGCCGGCCGGTGGCGAAGGCCGACGGCGCGGTCAGCGTGACCTCCAAGGTGTGGTTCGCGCTCGGCATGGCGTTCTGGCTGGCCGGCCTCTGGGTCTTCGCGACCGGCGACCTGATCAACCCGGGCGTCTTCCATATCATCACCGCGGCGGCGCTCATCGTGCTCTTCGCGGTCAAGGGCAGGGCGCGACTGGTCTATCTCGGCGTGCTGACCGCGATGATCGTGCTGCAGTTCGTCTGGACCCATTTCATCGTCAAGCCGGACGACTACGACCACCTCAACCCTGTCAACATCGGGTTCGCCTGGGCCTTCTCGGCGTGGATCGTGGGGACGGCGCTCTTCCAACTCTTCCGGGCTGGACGCGGCGAGGATGGCGGCCCGCTGACCAAGGTGATCGGCTACGCCGCGATCCTGGTGTGGGTTACGGCGGCGGCGGCCGGGCGCTGGATCGCTTTCGCCTAGGCGCGCGCTCGCGGGCGGAGGGGTCGTCCTCCGCCTGACCGGAACGCCTCGGGTCTCTGCCCCAGGGGATTAGCGAGGTTACCCGATGGTCCCCCCTCGGGCGCGGCGTTAGCGTCAGTGATGGATAACGGTCCAAAGCCGGCGCTGGCGCCGAGACATGTGGGCGGGATCAAGATCGCGCCATTGATCATCGCAGCAGCGCTGGGATGCGCCGCGATCAACGCCCAGGCGGCGGAGCCGCCGCCGGCGCAGGTCGACGCCAAGGCTGTCGACGCGCTCACCCGCATGAGCGCCTACCTGCGCTCGATTCCGGCCTTCGAGATCACCCTGCGGACACAACGTGACGACGTCGACGTCTACGGACAGTTGATCACGCTCAGCGGCGGCGCGACCTACAAGGTGCGCCGTCCCGACGCGTTTTCCATCGACCTGACGCTGCCGAGCCAGTCTGGGCGGTACGTCTATGACGGCAAAACGGTCACGGCCTACGACGCCAGG
>JBOHKZ010000010.1:0-7059 GCA_050729355.1 Phenylobacterium sp.
GGCTCAGGGGGCTCGCATCATTTCTTCGCCTCAGGCGCCGCGGGGGTGGGCAGGGAGGACACGACCGGCAGCACCAGCGCCGAAGGGTAGCGCTTGTCGTGGAGGATCTTCTGCCGCGCGACCTTCCACTCTGTATCCGTAGCAATCGGATTGCCCGTGTTCTGGTTCGGGTTGAAGTACGGCGTCGCGCTCGACGTGATGTCGATGCGGATGCGGTGGCCCGGCAGGAATTCGTGACCGATGCCGGCGATGTCGATCCGATAGAGTTCGGGCTTTCCCGGCGTCAGCAGTTCCGGCTTCGCGCTTGGGCCGTGACGGTAACGCGCCCGTACGATCCCGACAGGCCTGGGGCCGAGCAGCAAGGCCTTGCCGTCGGGTCCGACGTCGGTGAGCGTGGCGACGAAATCGGTGTCGAGCGCGTCGCTGGCGGCGTAGAGTTCAACGCCCACCGCCCCGATGACCTGCACACCCCGTTCGAGCGGCGCGCTGGTGTAGACAAGCACGTCCTGGCGGCGCTGGATTCCCGTACGATCGGATCCGCCGGGGAGAGTGTTCTTCCCCTCGACGATGGGGACGGGGTTCTTCGGATCATAGGTGTAGGCGTCCGGTTGGCCCTTGGTGGAAGCGGCCAAGGACAGGGCTCCGTCGCCTGTCACAGAATTGGCCTTGCCGCCGCTGGACAGGTAGAAGCGTGTCAGCCTCGCCTCGGGGATCGGATAGGCCTCGAAAGTCCGCCAGACATTGGCGCCCGACACGAAGACCCGGACTTTCGGCTGATCGAAGGTGGTCGTCGACTGCTTCAGGAAGCGATCGAAAAAGGCCAGCCGCAGCGCGTTGTTGTCGATGATGGAGCTCTTACCCAACACGAACTCGCCCTGGGTCTCCTTGCCGCCGCCCCAACTCTGGTTGTGGGTCCAGGGGCCGATCACGAGGTAGTTGTCCTTGGCGCCGCCCGGCCGGCGGCTCAGCCCCTCGTACATCCAGAGGGCGCCGATCTGGTCGCCGTCGAACCAGCCGGTCGTGGTCAGCACCGGGATGTCGATCTTCGCCCACTCCTCTGGGCCGAGTTGGATCGGCTTCCAGTACTCGTCGAGGGTGTCGTGCTCGAGTAGGGCCCGATAGATCGGCACGGAACGGCCCAGGACCTCATCGGCCGTGATCAGCGGACGATGGGCGTAGACCTTGTCCCAGTCGACCAGGCCTTCGCTCTGACCTTCGGCGATCCGGCCGGTCAGGTTGCTGAAGTACTTCAGCGCCCAGCCCTGCATGAATGCGCCCCCGGTCGCGGGCAGCTCATCGAGGAACTTCAGGCCAGGCGAGGTCGGGGCGATGCAGGCCAGGTGCGGCGGCTTCTCCTTGGCCGCAAGCCACTGGACGGAGGCCATGTAGGAGTAGCCCATCATGCAGACCCGGCCGGTTGACCAGGGCTGGGCCGCCAGCCATTCGATCGTGTCGTAGCCGTCGTGGGCGTCCGGGTGGAAGAAGTCGTAGGTCCCGTTGGAATCGCCGCGGCCGCGGACGTCCTGGACCACGACCGCGTAGCCGTGCTGCACGAAGAACTTCACCAGCTCGGGGCTCGAGGCGGTCCTGCCGTTGCGGATGTAAGGGGTCCGGATCAGGATCGTCGGGTACTTGCCGCCACCCTCCGGCATCCAGACATCGGACGCCAGCGTGACGCCGTCGCGCATGGGCGTTGCGAGGTTGAAGATTTGCTTGATGCCCGAAGCCTCCGCCTTCGCCGGCTCGGCCGCCTGGGCGGAGGTGGCGAGGCCCGTACTCGCGAACGCCGCAAGGCCGACGAGGATCGAGGCCGCGGAGGCCGTCAGTCGGTTCCGGCGGGAGCGTCCGCCCTTCGAAGTGATGTCCTGCACCAAGGTGGGTCTCCGGTTGTCCGTTCGCCCGACGGCGTCGGGCAGGGATGAGGGGTCTAGCGGCCCGTCAGGTGGCGTTCGAAGTAGTCGTCGGCCGCGTGGAACAGCGTCATCCAAGACGCGTAGCGGGTCATGTCGTGGACCTCGTTGGGGAGCATCAGCTCGTCATGCGCGATGCCGTGGCGTCGAAGGTCGATGATGAGCTCGGAGGCCTGGGCGGACGGCACGTTGCGGTCGTCGTCGGCCTGGACGATCAGGACGGGGGATCTCCACTTGTCGATCGTCGCGATTGGCGAAGAGGCGACCGCCAGCTGTGCGGCGGCGGCGTCCGCCGGCGCGGCGCCAGTCTGCGCCAACATGGTCGACCAGTTGTAGACGCCTGCGTAGTCGACACCCGCCGCGATGTCGTCTGAGGCGCGGGCCAGGCCCAACGCGGTCATCAGGCCGCCATAGCTCGCGCCGTAGATTCCCAGGCGCCGCGGATCGACATCCTTGCGCGCCTTCAGGAAGGAGATGGCCCCCAGCAGGTCGTTCAGTTCGCTGCCGCCGCCGGGACCGAAGTCCTTGGCCTCGCGATAGTCGAGCCCGTAGCCAATTCCGCCGCGGTAGTTGACCGACAGCACGATATAGCCTTTTGACGCAAGATACTGATTTTTCGCATACATCCAGTTGTAGGCGCCCATGGGATGGAACCCGAGCAGCATCTGGCGCTGCGGCCCGCCGTGAAAGAACAGCACCGCGGCCCGTGAACCCTTGGCGCCGTCGCGCGGAACGAAGAGTTGGCCGTGCACCAACTGCCCGTCCGCCGCGGTGAAGGTCACCGCCTCAGGCGTCACCAGGTGCTGGCTCGGGAAGTCCTGCGGAACGGCGTCCGGCGCCAGGGGCTGCCAATGACCGGCCCGAAGCACCACCGGCTGCAAGGGCTTGGTGGCGTCGCTCTGCAATGCGTAGAGGGCCCCATCCGAACCGACTGAGGGATAGATCTGGATTCCCCCATCCTGGGACGCCCGCGTGATCCGGCGATCGCCCAGGGCGGCGGACCAGACGTGCGCCCGGTCCAGATCGTCCTGGTTGGACGTGTAGACGACATGCGCGCCGTCAGGACTGAGCGTCAGGGTCTCGACCTCGAACGCACCGGACGTGAGGGCGCGCGCCGCCCCGCCTTTGGCTGAGACGGTGTAGAGCTGGCGCCAACCCGTCTTCTCCCACGGGAAGACCAGTTGATCGCCCGCGCCCCAGAGGAGGTTCTCGGACGACAGCGTCCTGGCGAAGACGCTCCCGACGCCGGCGTCGGCCACCCAGGCGCGGGCGCCGCGCCCGCTGGCGGCGTCGGCTACCCAGATGGACCACGGTTCGCCGCTTCGACGGGTGATGAAGGCCTGGCGCTTCTCGGCGGCCGTACGGATGAAGGCGACGCGCGCACCGTCCGGGGAGAAGGTCGGGGACCCATCGGAATCGAGGCTCGGCGCCAGCCAGACGATGCTGCGTGCGGCGAAGTCGTAGACGCCGACCAGGGCGTGGCTTCCCCGCCGGCTCACGAAGGCGATGCGCTTCCCATCCGAAGACCAGGCCAGCGAGCCGATTCCGCCGCGATCGGTGAGCAGGGTATGCGACTGTCCGTCTCCGGTCGCCGACACTTCGACGATGCGGGACTTGTCCAGATAGAGCAGTCGCGCGCCGTCCGGCGAGAAGCTGGGGTCATGGCCAGCGCCCAGCTTGCGAGCCCCGGAGCCGTCCGCCGAGGCGATCCACACCTCTTGCGGCCGCGCCCCCTCGGGGGAGCTGTTGGTGTTGGCGGGGGAGCGGTCCTCCAGCGTGGGCGCGCGTGTGAACGCCAAGCGTGTCGCGTCATGCGACCACGCGAGTTCACCGATATCGTTGCCGTCGTCCCCCACGAAGCTCGTGATCGGACGGGCCTTGCTCACGGTCGGCGCAGCCACCCAGACGTTGCGGACGCCGCGGGTGTTGAACACCCATGCCACCCGCCCCGCTGTCGGCGAACTGGTCAGTTCGGAAGGGTAAGGCGCGCCGGTGACCGCTTCGATCGTGAAGGCGGGCGGACGCGCCAGGGCTGGCCAGCTGAACGCCAGTAGAGGCGCCAGGCAAACGCCCAGCAGGCGTCGCGATCGTTCGCCGGTCCGCTTCATGATGTTCCCCACCTAAATCGAGGGCAGAACGCGCCTGCGGGGTGGCGCGGCGCCGAAGGGCGCCCGATCCCCAGTCCTCGGCGCATGTCCTGCGCTGTTTCGTAATGGGGACAGTTCATCCTGCTTAGAGAATTCGTGTCAATCAAAATCCGCGGATGTAGTGTGAGGGGGCAAGGTCTCGGAGGGGCTGAACTGGTTTCGGCCCTGAAATATTTGGCCGTTTACCCCCGCTGTCGCTCCGAATGCCCGCTCGCTTCGAGATCGGGCCGGTTTCTCCGATCGGAGACGAGCGCCGATCAGATCGCCGCTTCGATGAATGCTGGTCGCGCCTGGGCCATGGCCGCCGCGAAGGCTTTCTCGAAAAGCCTTGGCGGTGTCGCAACGGACGGCGGTTGGGCTCGGGCTTTTCGCAAAGGGGACCCATCGATGTCGGGGTCGCCGGCGCCGAGCAGCTTGTCGGCCTGTGGGCCAGCTTCGCCCGCGCCGGTGCGGGTCATCTCGGTATCGAGGATGCGATGGCGGTTGGTGAAGACGATGGCGCCTTCCGGCAGGCGCCGTGCGATGCTGACGCCGTCCGCGTCTTGGAGGTGCTTAAGCGCCTACTTGCCGACGTGTTGTCGAGAACGCCCGCCGCTTCGCCCGGTCGGCGGATAGCGATGCTCATCGTCCCGCACGACCTCAAGGAGAGCCCAAACGGAGAGTAATGATATATAATTGGGCATGAGATTGCCTATATGGAGAATCTATGTTCCCTTTTGAGTGCTCACAGCTATTGGCGTTGGAAGTCGGCGACTGACCGGCCGGCCGGCGTGGCGAAATAGGGGGACTTCAATGAGGCTATCTCGCCGTACGCCGACACAGGTGCTCGAAGGGCAATCTCGCTCCTGACGCCTGGACGTGAGGCGCCCGCGGTGGAGAGCTGGGGGCGCCGGCGGGCTCGCCGCACCGGCGCGCCCGATCCGGGCGGACGGTGACTCCCGCAGTGCTTTGAACCTCCAGGGACAGGCCAAATGAAGACCTATCGAGTGATGACGGGCGCGCTGGCGCTGATACTGGCGGGGGGCGTCGGCCAGCCCCCTGCCACGGCGGCCGATGTGGAGCCGGTGCAGGCGCAGGACGAGGCCTATGGAGCGCTGATCAAGAAGCACCTGGTCGACCCGCGTTTCACTACCGAGCTGGTGGACCACATGCCGGCGTCCGACACGGTGCCGTCGCCTCTGAAGTTCTTCGGCCGCATCCCGGGAACTCCGGGTGAACTGACCTATGCCAAGGACATCCAGCGCTACTACGAGGAACTCGCCAGGACCTCGCCGCGGGTCAAGTTTTGGAAGCTCGGGACTACGGAGGAGGGCCGCGATATCGTGGTGATCGCCATTGCGGACGAGGCGACACTTAAGGATCTCGACAAGTACAAGGCCGCGTTGGGCGCGCTGGGCGATCCGCGCAAGACGTCGGCCGAGCAGGCCAGGACGGTGATCAAGACGGCCAAGCCGATCTATTGGGTCACCAGCGGCGTCCATTCGTCAGAGACCGGCGGCCCGGAAATGCTGATCGAACTGGCCTACCGGCTGGCCGTGGAGGAGACACCGCTCATCCAGAACATCCGCAGCAATGTGATCACCTTCATCACTCCAGTGGTGGAGGTGGATGGCCGCGAGAAGGTGGTCGACACCTACTACTACGGCAAGGCGACCGGTAAGCCGAAGCCCCCTCAAATGTATTGGGGAAAGTACGTCGAGCACGACAACAACCGCGACGGCATGGGCCAGTACCTTAAGATAACCCAGGCCCTGACCCAGGCCATCCTCGAGTGGCGGCCGACGGTGGTGCACGATCTGCACGAGGCGCAATCCTACCTCTATGTCTCCACAGGAACCGGGCCCTACAATCCCTCACTCGATCCGGTGCAGAGCGAGGAGTGGTGGCTCCTGGCAGGGACTGAGGTCACCGAGATGGCCAAACGCAAGGTCCCCGGCGTTTTCACCTACGGCTTTTACGACGGCTGGGTGCCCAACTACCTGTTCTGGGTCGCCAACGCCCACAATTCGTTCGGCCGCTTCTACGAGGTCCAGAGCTATGGCCCGGACGTGCAGAAGGACCTGAGGCTCCCGCCGACGGCCACCAGCCGCGAGTGGTTTCGACCCAATCCGCCGCTGCCCTCCGTCGCCTGGGGTCCGCGCAACAACACCAACATCCAGGAGTCGGCCCTGTTGATCGCGCTGGATCGCGTCGCCAAGGACCGCGAACTCTATCTCGAAACCTACTGGGTGAAGAGCCAACACGCCGTCGACGGAGGGAAGACCGGCCCGATCAACGCCTGGGTGATCCCGGCCGAGCAGCGGGCGACGCTGAACGTGGTCGACATGATCAATGGCCTGCGCCGCCAGGGCCTGGAGATCAGCACGGCGAACGCCGCGTTCACGGCCGGCGGGGTGAAGGTGGCGCAGGGCGACTACGTCATCCGCGCCGACCAGCCCTACCGCACCCTCGCAGACCTCTATTTCAGCGTGCAGAACTACCCTGCCGCCAACCCGCGACCCTATGACGACACGGGCTGGACGATGCAGTACATGCGCAACGTCACACTGAAGAGCGTCCACGACCCGGCGGTGCTGCGGCAGCCGATGACCCTGCTGAATGCCGACGTGGCGCCGAGGGGCGCGATCTCGGGCGCCGGGTCGACGATCCTGGTCAACCACACCGGCGACAATGAGCTGGTCAGCTTCCGTTTCCGGCTGAAGGACGTGAGGATGCTGGCCGCGGAGCAGCCTTTCGAGGTCGGGGGGAAGTCTTATGCTGCTGGAACCTTCATCATCCCCAATGCGCCGCGCGCGGCGGTAGAGAAGGCTGCGGCGGACCTGGGCCTCAAGGGGGAGGCCGTCGCGGCGGCGCCCGCGGTCAAGACCCACCTGCTGACCGTGCCCCGCATCGGTTACCTGCATTCTTGGCGAAGCACCCAGGACGAAGGTTGGTGGCGCGCGGCGCTGGACCACTACGGCCTGCCATACACTTACATGGGCGACACCAGGGCGCGGGAAGGC
>JBOHKZ010000011.1:0-7604 GCA_050729355.1 Phenylobacterium sp.
AGGGAATACCACCCGGTGGCCGGCGCGATGGTCGTCGGAGCGACCGCTGCGGTCGTCAGCAACGCGCTCGCGCCGCCTCCGCCTCCGCCGCCACCTCCGCCGCCGAACTGATCGCAGCGCGCGGCTCTGGCGGGCTTAGCGGCTCTGCAGGTCGAGCAGGGCCTGCCACATCTGGTCGGCGACCTTGACCACCTGGACGTTGGCGGTGAACGCCTGCTTGGCCGTGACCTGTTCGACGGCTTCGGAGCCGTAGTCGACGCTGTCGTCGCCAGCCATCCGCGCGACGCGGGTGGCCGATTCCGTGAAGCGGCGCTCGGCGGCCATGATGCCATAGCGGGCGGTGGAGATCGGATCCATGCCACGACCCTGCGCTCGCTACAGTTAAGCTTTCGCATGGCTTCGTGGTGAACGAAGGGTTGGTGTAAGATCGCCCGGCGGGGTGACGAACGACAGGAGACCCTTCCGATGAAGATCGCCATTCTCACCGCCGTGGCCGCGCTGGCCCTCTGCGCAGGCGCGGCCGGGGCCCAGAACTTCGAGGGCACGACCTCGATCCTTTGCCTGGATGTCAGCGGCAAGAGCCTGCCCGCCACCTGCCAGTCGCAGGCCAGCCGCCTCGAGAAGCGTGAGGATATCTGCACCTGCCCGATGGGCGGCGACCGCGTGATCACGCCGATCTGTCCTGAAGGCGTCAAGCCGCCCGCCGAGAGCGCCGCCTACGAAAAGGCCCGCCATGCCGCGGTGACCAAGGGCAGCCTGGTTGGCCAGACCTACGAGGGCAAGCCGATGTGCATTATCGGCCGCAACCGTCAGGGCTATTAGCGCCTACTTGCCGAGCGCGGCGTAGACCGTCTTCTGGAAGACCGGCAGCGCCGCGCGTCCGCCCATCCGCTGGCCGGTGGCCAGTTGCGACGCGGCGTCGGGGGTCAGCGGCATGGAGTTCTGGATCAGGTAGATCAGGACCATGTCCTCAGCGGGATCGGCCTGCCACCAGGTGCCGAAAGCGCCCGGCCAGCCGAACGCGCCTTGCGAGCCCGCGCCCATCCACGCCTGCTTGTCCGGATCGGTGATCACCGAGACGCCGAGCCCGAAGCCCTGGCCCAGCCAGAACGGGATGCCCATGAAGGGAATCTGCCGCTGGTCGTCGGTGAGCCGGTTCTTGGTCATCATCTCGATGGTCTCGGCTTTCAGCAGCCGCACGCCGTCCACCTGGCCCTTGCCCAGCATCATGCGGGCGAACTTCAGGTAGTCGTCGGCCGTGGAGATCAGGCCGCCGCCGCCGCCTTCGAACGCCGGCTCCTCCTCGGCGTGGGCGTAGGAGACGTCCTGCAGGCGGTCGGTTTCCGGATTGATCCGATAGAGCTTGGCCATCCGGGCGCGTTTTTCCGGCGGGGCCCAGAAGAAGGTGTCGCTCATGCCGAGCGGCGCGAAGATGCGGTCGCGCAACACCTGGCCGAGCGGCTTGCCTTCGACCCGCGCCACCAGGAAGCCCAGCACCTCGGTCGAGTGGCTGTAATGGAAGCGCTCGCCGGGCGGATACGAGAGCGGCAGGGTCCCCAGCGCCTTCAGCCAGGCGTCGGGCGTCAGCGGCGTGCCGATGGGCGGACCCAGCCGGTCTTCGTGCGCCTGGCCGATCGGGCCGATCGACGTGAAGCCGTAGGCCAGCCCCGAGCGGTGGGTCATCAGGTCCTCGACCGTGATGTCGCGCGGCGCGGGATAGGTCTGGTCGATCGGCCCGGTCGCGTCATTGAGGACCTGCATGTCGGCCAGCTCCGGCAGCCACTTGGTCACCGGGTCGTCCAGCTTCAGCTTGCCTTCCTCGAGCAGCATCAGGGCGGCGACGGAGGTGACCGGCTTGGTCATCGAGGCGATGCGGAAGAGCGTGTCGCGGGTCATCGGCAGGCCGGCCTCGACGTCGCGCAGGCCAACCGTATTCAGCTGGACGATCTGGCCCTTGCGCCAGATCAGGGTCACGAAGCCGGAAAGGTCGCCGGCGTCGACGACGGACTGCAAGGCTGCCGGGATCTGCCCCAAGACCGCATCGACAAATTCGCCCTGCGCCTGATCGCCGTCCATGGTGCTCTCCCTGCCAGTTCGCCTGTGATCGGCGTTCAGGAGAGCATTGCGCAGGGCGCCGCTAGGGGCGTCAAGCGTGGAGCGCCCGGGCGCCGCGGCGCCATTGTCGGGCCATGCGTTCGTGCGTATATGCGCGGCCGTTCCAGTCGCCCGTGGAGGACGCCGTCCCATGCTTCTGACCCTGATGAAGGCCAAGCTGCACCGCGCCACGGTCACTCAGGCCGACATGGACTACGAGGGTTCGATCGCCATCGACCGCGACCTGCTGGACGCCTCGGGCATCCTGCCGCACGAGCAGGTGGACGTGCTCAACATCACCACGGGCGCGCGCTTCACCACCTACGCCATCGAGGCGCCGCGCGGTTCGAAGGTGATCGGCGTCAACGGCGCCGCCGCCCGCCTGGTCCAGAAGGGCGATAAGGTGATCGTGGTCACCTACGGCATGCTGCCGGCCGAGGAGGCCCGCAACTACTCGCCCACCGTGGTGCTGCTGGACGACGGCAACATCATCAAGCAGGCCGCCTGATGCGCAACTTCGCCGCCCTGGCGTTTGCGGCGCTGGCGCTCGCGTCCTGCTCGCCCGGCGCGCCGAAGGGCGTCGACAAGGCCAAGCTCGACCAGGCGATCTCCACCGCGATCGGCGACCCCGCCACCTGCGTGATGATCGCCGAACAGGCCACGGGCAAGATCGTCTACCGCTACAACAGCCACACCGCCTGCGCCCGCAGCCTGCCGGCCTGCGACACCCCCGGCGAACGGACGATCGAGGATCTGATCAAGATCACCGCCAAGGACGGCCAGGCCCGTACGCTGTCCTGCTACACGCAGGCCGACGCCTCGCGCGGCGTCGGCTGGGCGTCGGGTCCCCTGGCCGCCAAGGGGCTGGTCTACGCCGCCATGATGGAAGGCGACCGCGCGTTCCCCGGCCGGATGATTGCCGACCGGCTCACGCGCGCCTTCGCCAAGGTCGGCCTTTAGCGGACGAGCTCGTAGAGCCCGCTCACCTCGATGCGGACGTTCAACTCGCCGGCCGAAACGGGCGTGTCCATCGCCTCGCGCTTGGAGGCATAGGCCACCATCGGCATGGGCGGACGCGGCGTGTATCCGCCGCCCTCGCTCAGCGACACCAGCCGGCCGATCCGGTAGCCGGTGGCCTTGGCGTAGAGGTCGGCCTTGGCCTGAAGCGCCTTCACCGCGTCCTGGCGCGCCGCGTTCTCGGCCGAGGTCGGGTCGTTCAGGCCGAAGGAAATGCCGTTCACCTGGTTTGCGCCGGCGCTCACCGTGGCGTCGACCGCGGCGCCCAGCTTCGTCAGGTCGTGGACGATCACCGTGACCTGGTTGGAGGCCTGGTAGCCGGTCAGCCGCGGCGCGACGTTCTGCTCGTAGACATACTGGGCGCTGAGGTTGAGGCCCGAGGTCTGGATGTCCTTGGCCGCGACGCCCGCCTTGCGCAGAGCCGCCATCACCTCGGTCATCCGCGTGGCGTTCGCCTGCATGGCGTCCTGAGCGGTCTTGGCCTGGGTCATCACGCCCAGGCTGATGCTGGCCATGTCGGGGGCGGCCTTGACCTCCCCGTCGGCGGCGAGGTTCAGCGTCGTCGCGCGGAACATGGTGTCGGCGACCGGCGGGGCGGCCTGCGCCATCGCCATCGGCGCGGCGCTTGCGGCCAGGATCACGCTCAGCGCGCCGGCGCGCAGGAAGGTCTTCATGAAGGTCTCCTCGAAGGGCTCTCGCCCGGGTCAGGGCGCGACGTTCGCAATTCCTACCTGAACGCAGCCTTTAAGGCCCGTGCAGCCCATGGTAACCGCGCACAGCATCGCTGCTGGGGCCTGTAGCTCAATGGTTAGAGCCGGCCGCTCATAACGGTCTGGTTGCAGGTTCGAGTCCTGCCGGGCCCACCAGCGAGGCTTCCGAGAGGTTCAATGAAGGTTCGCCTCGGGGGACCGGCTCCACGTAGGTCTGGTCCTGACTCACGGGGGACGATCGGAAGGTCCGCTTTGGGGCGCCGAGCCAAGCCCGGCCGCGTCCGCTCAGTCCGCCAAGATAACCTGTTCGCCCATCAGGGGGCTGGTGCGGCGCCTCCTCCGACGCGCGCTACGGGAGGGCGCTCTTGCCGCGGTTGGGTGGGGTCGGTCCGACGGGCGCCTCGAACGCGCGTGCAGTTCGCAGGTAGTGAAGTTCGGTTGGCATCTCGCTCCAAATGGCCTCCGAGACCACGTCGGGGCCGAAGCGGCGGACCAGGTGGATGAGCGGTCCTCGCATGATGTTCGCCGCATGGTCGGGCGAGCCGAAATGGCGCGCAACCAGATAGTGCAGGTAGGCCACGGTCCTCCGGGCGCGGCCTTCGCTCGTCCGGTCAAGGACCGGCGCGAGCTTGCGCGCAAGGCCGTCGTCTCCCAGGGGCAGGAAGAGGAGCGCGAAGCGCTGCAGCGCCGCCGGGGAGATTTCAAGAAGGCGTTGATATATGGCCTCGACGCCAGGACGATCATCGATGGCGATCAGCGTCTGGGCCTTGAGCACCTGGATGTAGGCCTCGAACGGCGAGCCGCGTTCGCACAGTTGCAGGCCCTCGTCATAGAGTCGCGTCGACTTGGCCAGGTCGCCGCGATAGGCGCTGATCTGACCCAGCATCGACAGGGCCGCGGCGAATGCCGTGCTCCCGGCCAGCGCGGCGGTGGCCAAGCTCTCCGCCAGGTCCTCGTGCCCGCGCTGCACGCCCAACAGCAGCTTGGCCGCGGCGAGGGCCATCAGCGGATCGTCGCGGACCGCAGCGAGGTGTTCCAGAACCAGACCTTCGATCTCGTCGCCCAGAGCGTCTATGTCCGCGCGGCGCAACGGTTCGGGACCTGGATCGACGGTCATGCGTCCGAAGAGCTGCATTGCCCACAGGACCGCCGCCATCGGATCGGCAGGGTCCTTGGCTCGGAGCGCGGCGATCCGCTCGCCGTTCGCGGCCCATGCGCCGGCCGCGGGATCGAGAAGCGCCGATGCGGCTTCCAAACGCAGGTGCAGCGGCGGGTCGGTGGGGGTCGCCGCAGCGCGCGACCCGAGGGCCAGGTGCCTCCAGGCGGCTTCAGCGACGCCGCCGGCCACGGAGCCCGCGTCGGACGGTGCAGGCTCGCCCGCGAAGCTCTCGCGGAACGTGGCGACGACTTCGTGTGACGGCGCGTGCCGCAGAACGAACGCGGTGTGCAGGCGTCCGGCGGCCGGATAGATGCTCACGTCCACTGAGAAGCTATGAGCGCCACGCGCGTCGGCCGCCAGATCGGCGGCGATGCACACCCGGTGGTCGTCGCCGAACTGATCCTGAAGGGCGGTCTGGAAGGCGTGCAGCACCGCCTGCGCCGCTTCGTCGCGCAAGCCACGAAGCGGACCGACGACGACGAATTCCCCCCGGGAGTCCTCGCGCGTGGCCGTCGCCTCCCAGACGTAGCCCTCGCCATAGTGTGTGGAAATGAAGCGGCGCTCAGGCCCGGTATCGGCGAGCTTGCCGCGCAGACGGTTGACGACCCAGTCCACATTGCGGTCGGATCCGCGCGAGGCGAGCGCCTTGAAGAGCGCTTCGCGGGTGAACAGCCGCCCGGGTTGTTGCGCGAACAGGCTGAGAAGGGCGCGTTCATGGCGGGTGAAGCGCACGATCGTCCCATCGGCGTGAGTCGCTGTCAGGAAGCCGTCGTCGAACGCCACGTCGTGGAAAATCATCCGCCCCCCGACGGCTCTCGCCTTTTCCGCCATCTCGCCGAATGAGGGTATTCTCCAAATACTCGCCAAACAATTGCCTGTTAACCTCAACTCAAGGTCGCATGTAGGCCGAGAGCCGCTCTGAAATACGGGGGATGGGGGGAGTCATGGCTTCGCATGAGTTGCAATCGACGGCGCGTGCGCCGAGCCTCCCTGGGCCCGGCCGGCTCGCCCTCGCATTGGCGGCGATCGCTGCAATTCCCGTCTTGTTCATGGGCGCATCGGCGGACGCCACTACGCTGCTGGAGGTCTCGGGCGCCGGGACGGCCGGGCAGGTGCTCGATCAGAACACCGCCGCCGCGGTCTCCTTCACCCTGGACCAGGCCTACGCCAACGTTGCGATCTCCGCGGACGTGCTGTGCGTCAATTGCACGGGCGAAGTCCTGCTGATGAAGGACCTGATCGGTCCTGGCGCGACGCTCTCCAACTTTGTGACCGGCTCGTTCTTCAACGTCTCCACGCAAACCAGTCCTCTGCTGAGCGGCCTCAACCTGGGCGCCGGGACCTACTTCCTGATGCTGGCGATCACCGGCGACACCGGAGGCGGTGGCTGGATCGGGAGCGCCCCGGCGACCGTGACCACATTGCCGGGGATCACCCACGGCCTCGACCTCTTCGCCGACAACGTAGCCAGCCCGTCCTTCAATTCGAATTTCCAGGTCATCCTCAGCTCTTCGGCGCTCCACTACAGCATCACCGCAGACCTCGGCGACAGCGGGTCCGCGATTCCGGAGCCGGCGGCCTGGGCGCTGATGATCGCGGGGTTCGGCCTGGCCGGACTGCGGCTGCGCGGGCGTCGGCTGGCTCCGGGCTGAACCGCGCGCACCGCCCGTCTCGGCTGGGCGTCTTGAGCCGACCAGGACGCGGCCACCTCTGCAGTACAAGTGTAAGTCGGACCGCAGGCTAATGAGGGGGATCGCATGGCCGAGTATCCGGATACCTACGGCTGGGACACCGTCTTCGCCATCTCGATCGACAAAGTGAATCTGGCCCTGGCGCAGAAGCCGCCGTCCGCGACCTTCTCCGCCACGGCACCAACCACCAACGGAACCGCGTCGCTCAACTGGAGCCTGACAAAGTGGGAGGTGACCGACACGCCGGGCGGCGCCGACATAAAGATCAGCATGCGCTTCGGCCCGCTCTCGCAACTCACGCTCACGGCGGGCGGGGTCGACACCAACTACGATATCGCGCTGTCCGGCTATCTCTGTACGGTCACGTTCGAGGCGTGGTTCCCCCCCAGTTCCGGCAACCTCATTCCCCAGACCGGACGTAACCAACCCTGGGCGTTCGTCGAGATCGCGGTCCCGGACCCGTCCCTGTTTGAGGTCAAGGTCACGCTCCAAACGCTCCTTTCGGCCTGGTTCGCGACTCCCGCCGCCGCCGCCCTGTTCGAGCAGGAATTCCTGGAGATCGACATGAGCGCAGATGTCGGCGCGGACGAGCTTCCCTGGCTCATTCCGAAGCAACTCGGCTATGCGGGCGGCCTGATGGCCGATGGCGTCACAAAGGCGATCGGCATCCTGGCGATGACCCTCCCGGGAAAGCAGCCGTCTGCCGCCGACCTGAGGCTCTCTCCCTACGCCATCCCGGCTAACGCAGACGCGGGTTTCGTCATTTCGCGCCAGCTCGCCATGACGAACATGTTCCTGCCGGCCATCGCGGGCGCGTTCAGCACCGACGGCAAGGGGGACGTGGGCAACTTCGACCTGGACAGCCAGACCTGGCAGCTGACCAACAAGGCCAGCCTCGCGTTCAAGCATGAGCTGAGCGGGAAGGACCAGGAC
>JBOHKZ010000012.1:0-14037 GCA_050729355.1 Phenylobacterium sp.
GACCAGGCTCCCCCAACCGGCTGGACGCTGCCGACCTTGGCCCCGTCCTGGAAGACGCTCACCGACGAGACGCCCGATGTGGCGTCCGAGACCGACCCGGTCAGCTTCAGCGACATGGTCTTGCCGGTCGCGGTTTCGGTGAAGCCGTCGATGGCGGAGGCGCCGGGCTGGGTGTCGACCGTAACCTGGAAGGCCGCCGAACTGGCGCTTTGGCCCGCACTGGTGGCGGCCTGGGCCGTCAGCGTGTGCGCGCCGTCGGCCAGAGCCGCGGAACTCGTCACGCTGAAGGCGCCCGTGGCGCTGTCAGCCGTTCCGACGCCCAGCAGAGTCGCGCCGTCGTAGACAGAGACCGACGCGCCGTGTTCGGCGACGCCGCTGATCGTGAGTTTGGCGACGTTGGTGATCCCGTCGCCCACCGCGCCGCTATCGGACGCCGCGGAGAGTGCGAGGCCTGTCGGGGCTGTCGGGGCTGTCGGGGCGGTCGGCGTGGCTGGGGGCTGGATGATGGGCGGAGCCGGCGGCGCGCTCATACCGAAATTGGCCGCGCTCACGTCAGCAAGGGTGCGACCGGAGAGCACGAGCAGATCGTCAGCGGTTCCGTTGTCGTCGCCGCTGTCAGCGAACAACGCCACATCGGCGCCGATCTGTACGGCCACCACGTTGGCGGCGCCCGACGCGATCAGGTTGTTCGCGAAGGCCGTCGCTGTCGCGGAGTCGGCCGCCGACCCCTCGGCATAGTGGGTCGCATCGCCAGCCGGGTGCGCGAACCTCACGGTGTCGCTTGAATTCCAGTCCGTGACCACGTCGCTCTGGCCGGCAAGCGACTGGCCCTGGCCGACAACAATTACATCGTCGCCGCCGCCCGTGGTGATCTGGTCGCCGCCAGCGCCCCCATCGAGGGTGTCCGCTCCCGCCCCACCGTCGAGCGTATCCGCGCCGCCGCCGGTCTGGATGAGGTCATTGCCGCCGTAGCCCCGCAACAGGTCCTCCAGGGGACCGCCGGTGATGGTGTCGTCCCCGGTGAAGATTGCGGCCTGCGCAGCGATATTGTCGTGCGCCAGAATCCAGGCGTTGAACGTGGCCACGGGGATACTCAAACCCTGGATGTCAAACACGGGCGCGCCGAAGTAACTGTCCTGGATTCCGGTGATCGTCCCGCCGGCCGGCTGGCCCGAGACGTAGGTAAATCCCGTTCCGACGAACGTGACGGCCTCGTCGCCGAGAAGGACGCTGTAGGACGTGGACGCCTGCCCGGCGACAACGCCAAGACCCAGCAAACCCACATCGAACAAGTCGATGTTTGTGCCGACGGGGAAATTGACGTCGACCGTTGCGATAGCCATGACCTACTCCTGGGGATGCTTCCAAGATTGTTGAAATGACCATTGATCGGCGAACGTGAAGTTGTAGGTAATTTTCGTGATTAACGGATGTTTACTCATCCTGGGATGCTCTAACTCAAGGGCGAGAATTGTGGATCGACCGAAAGTTAGTGTCGCAAGGCGCCCATGTACTTGAGAGATTTGGCGGTTACCGGGCGCCGCCGCGGAGTCGGCGAAGAACTCCGGCTTCAAGTCATCCGGCGCCCGGGGTCCAGCGCCGCCGCTTCGTTTCCCTGGGGAAGGCGCGATTTTGACGCAACCGGCAGGGCGGGATCGGCCTTGACGAATGTCGACTGTGCGACAATTGAAGTTGAGGCGAAATTTCCGGATTCTTCAGGGGGTCGAGTTTTTCGTGCTGGTGGGAGCGCTAGTATCTGGGGTGTATACGTAGCGTTCAAACTGAAGCAATCTGGTTGAATTCAATTACCGGTCCTGTATTTGTTCTGAATTGCAGGACGGATGTTAAGAAAAGTTAGGGTTTTGCGAGAGAAGTTCAAAGCTCGCGGAGACGTCTAGATGCCGGGGGGGCAGCTGGGTATGGCCGTCCAGGGACGGGCTAAACGCTCGGTCTCGGCGTGGGCCACCGATATCGCGACCGCGATCTTCCTTGTCGCGCTGGCTCTGGTGCTGGCGATCACCCTCATGTTCGTGGTCAAGGTGGGATACCTGCTGTCCCTGGTCATGACCGGCCTGGTGGTTGCGGCAGTGCTCTTCGGTCCGACCCATGGCCTTCTGGCCGTCGCGGCCGCTCTCATCGCCTATCGGCTGCATTCGCATCGGCCCACGTCAGCACTCGATGCGCAGGCGCTCGAGGTGTTGCTGGTCATCCTGGCGGCGCTCGCGATCCCTTGGAGCGGGCGCTACATAACGGACTCGAAGCGGAAGAGCCGCGCGCCTGACGAGCCGTCACCGACCCGCCAACTCGATTTCGTCGAAATACGCGAAACCCTCGCCGACTTCGTGAGGCGCCGCACCTATGGCTTCAGCTGGCCTCTGACTCTCGGTGCGGTGCGCCGCGGCCTCATCCCCTTCGTCATTCTCGGCGCAGCGACCCTCGCCAGTCTTCTGGTGCGTGGATCCGTAGGGTCCGAGGCCAGCCTGCAGATCCTTCTCGTCGGCGTCCTCTGCATCGCTGGCGCGTTTGGCGCGCACTATGGGTTCACCGCCGGAATCCTGGGGGCGGTGCTGCTCAGCGGAGTGGTGATCACCGACCCTGCTGCGGCTCTGGCGCGTCCGCCCGGGGCCTTCCTGGCCCTGATCGTATTCTCCATTGGGGGTTGGAGCGTCGGGGCGCTGGCGGACCAGCTGCAGCGCAAGCGCGGCGCGCTCGACGTCCTTGTCAGGGCCAGCCGCGAGATCTCGACGACCACGGATGAAGCGGTCATCCACCAGGTGCTGTTCGACAGCCTCGTGCGCCTGACGCCGCGCAGTTGGGTTGAAACCAGCGACGACAGCGGCGCGATCCTCCTGACCTCGCCGGCGTCCGACGCCCCGACCGCGCGCGGCGACGGCGCCGTGGATGGATGGCGATCGCGGCCGCTTGTCGCCGATGGGCGCGCAGTCGGCCTGGTTCGTTGGCGCTACCTGGGGCTCAAGACCGACATCGACATCGCCGACGAGATCGCAGGTTCGCTCGTCGACCTGGGCGCGTCTGCGATCGTCCGGGCGCGGCTGAGCGTCGAGAAGTCGGAAATGGAGTTCGTGGCGCGCAGCGAGCACCTGCGCACCATCCTGCTGGATGCGGTGTCGCATCACTTCCGGTCTCCGCTGGCCGGGATCCTGGGCTCGGTCACCGGGGTCCTCAACCTGCCCGAACAGCACGACCGCGAAGTCCGTCGCGAGCTGTTGCTGATAATCAAGGAGCAGGCCAACCGGCTAAGCCGATATGTCGACAACTTCCTGAGCGTCGCGCGTCTGGAATCCGGCTCGATCGACGTCAATCTCGCTGACGTTCACCTCGAGCCGTTGATCTACGACGTGTGGGAAACCTTCGGAGAGGCCGGCGGCGCCCGCCGCTTTCTGCAGGTCCAGGTCGATCAGCAACCCATCCGGGCCGACGCGAGCCTGCTCGCTCAGGTGCTCGGCAATGTCCTGGAAAATGCCATCAAATTCAGCCCCGAGGAGTCGATAGTGGACGTGCGTAGCCGACGAGATGGCGACAGACTGGTGCTCGAGGTGACCGACCAGGGCGTGGGGGTCGAGGCCGGCAACGAGGACAACATCTTCCGCCGCTTCTTCCGCAGCCCCGGCGCCAAGGCGCCTGGGTTGGGGCTGGGGCTCTACATCACACGCAGCCTGATCGAAATGCAGGGCGGATCGGTCGAGGCCCGCAATCGCGGTGACCGCGAAGCCGGCCTGCGGGTGTCGCTGAAGCTGCCCGTCGCGGCGACCGCACCATGACCCTCGAACCCAGAATCCTCGTCATCGAGGACGAAGAGCAGCTCTCGCGCATGCTGCGCGCCACGCTCATCCAGGCCGGTTACGCCGTCACCCTGGTCAAGACCGGCGCCGAAGGGCTGAAGGCGATGCTTCAACTCTCGTTCGGGGTGGTCCTGCTCGACCTCGGACTGCCGGACATGGACGGCAAGGATGTCATCAGCCAGGCCCGTGCAATCTCGCCGACGCCGATTGTCGTGATCTCGGCCCGAGGGTCCGAGAAGGAGAAGATCGCGGCCCTGGACCTCGGCGCCAGCGACTACCTGGCCAAGCCGTTCGATGTGGGCGAGCTCCTGGCGCGGATCCGCGTGGCGCTGCGCGACCGGCCGGAGGCCAGCATCGGCAACGCCGCGGCCAACCGCGGACTGAAGATCGACATCGCCTCGCGCCGGGCCATCGTCGACGGCCTGTCCGTGCGGCTATCGCGCAAGGAGACGGAGTTCCTGCACCTGCTCGCCGAAGCCGCCGGCCAAGTCGTCGCCCATGATCGCATCCTCGAGACAATCTGGGGCCGAGGCGCCGACGCCGACCTGATGAACGTGCGGGTGCTGGCTTGGCAGGTTCGCCGCAAGATCGAGCCCGATGTCGCAGCTCCCCGGTTTCTGATCGCCGAGGCGCGTGAGGGATACCGCCTGAACCTGGATTGACCGCGAGCCGCCGGTGAGGAAATCAGCCCCGATGAGACGCCGGCCGGCCGCTGTTTCGGTCAGGTGTTAAGTTGTTAGGATTTATTAAGGAATATTCCCCTGCGAGTTGCTTGCGGTTTCACGAAGCCTAGCGGCTCATGTAGGAGAGGACGTTCCTAGACTTGCCGATAAGTCTCTGGCGCGCGCCGAACCCGGGGAGGGGGTTCCAATGACTGGACGCCTGTTCCGAAGCCTGACGCGGTTCCTGCGCGACCAGCGCGGCGGCGTGAGCGCGATGCTCGTGTTGATGTTGGTCCCCCTGGTCGGGGTGTTCGGCATGGGGGCCGAGGCGTCGAGCTGGTACCTGATCCAACGCGCGGCGCAGAACGCGGCGGACTCCTCGGCCATGGCGGCGGCCAGCAACGGGTGCGATCCCGATCTGACGCCCGCCTGCACCGGCGTGAGCTACAAGGCCGAAGCCGCTGCCGTCGCTACGAATCTCGGCTTTCCAGGCGATGCGGTGACGACCGTCGCCTCGAACAGGGCCATATGCGGGGGCGGCACGACGGCCGACTGCTACCAGGTCACCATCACGCGAAGGATTCCAATCCACCTGCTCCGCCTCGTAGGTTTCAACGGCGACGCAACGCTCGCCGATGGATCAAAGGCGCAGACCGTCGCCGCGACCGCGATCGTCAGCGCGCCGGTTCCCACCAACTACTGCATGGTCGCTCTCGCCCACGGCCTGAGCGTGGGTACAGACGCGTTTACGTTGACGGGCGGTCCGAGCGCGAACTTCGGAGGGTGCGATATTTTTTCGAACGCCTCCGTCAAATGCACCGGCGGGAGTGGGAACACCATTGGCGTTGGCACAACGGTCGACCCCAATCCAAAATCCTCGCAGACCTGCGGTACGCCAACGACGGGGGCGGCGCCGTTCGTTGAGACGCACTATTCCTCGCTGGGAATCCCCACAGGCTGCACTCCAATCAATTCGCCCACGGCGACGAGCGGCGTGGTGACCCTGAACCCCGGTAAGGCGAGCTGCGTCTCGATCAACGCCGATTTCAAGATCAATCAGAATGTCACCGCGACCATGTCCACCGCCTCCGACGGCACCGTCTTGGTGATTCAAGGTGGGCACAACCTGGTTGTGGGTGCGAATGCAACCCTCAAGGCGGCGGTCAATTCGGGGCTGACGGTAGTCTTCACGGGCACCAGCGGGGCGCCGGGCTTTGTGGTCGGCGGCGGTACGGGCAGTACGCTCGATTTCGGCGCGCCCCAATCAGGCACCTGGTCCGGCGTGGCCCTCTATCAGGATCCGCTGCTCACCACGCAGACCAATGTCACCTATGCCGGCAGCAGCCCGACGTTCAACATCACGGGCGTAATTTATGCCCCCTACATGAATTTCACTATTAAAGGGGCGATCAACAAGCAGACCGGAGGCCTTGCCTGCATTGGGATCTTGGCCAACACAATCCTGAGCAACGGGACCGGAAATATATTCTCCTCCGCTCCGACGTCTCAATGCCATCGCGCCGGGGTAACCCTCCCTAACGTGCCGGGCACCGTGGCCGTGCGGCAGGTGCTGGTGCAATGATGCGGCGGGGGTTCGTTTCGGACACGCGCGGCGCGGCCACCGCGGAGTTCGTGCTCTGGCTCGCCGTGATAATTGTACCGTTCCTCAGCGTGATCGACCTTGGGGTCTTCGCTTTCCAGCGAATGCAGCTCGAAATCGCCGGCCAGGCCGCGGCGCAGGCGGTGTGGGGTTCCTGTGACATGACCAAGTCTCCGACGCGTCTGCCGGCCACAAGGAACTGCGCCAGTCTGCTTTCGACAATCACGACAGCTGCTCAGGCGACCTCGCTCGGGACCAGCGTCACCGTGCCGGCGGGATCGCCAGTCGAAGGCTACTACTGCACCAATGGCAGCAACGCGCTGGTGGTTGTCGGCGCCACAGGCACGATCGCCGCGCCCCTCACGGCCACCCGTCCGAACTGCAGCACGGTGACCCCGGGCAGCACGACGCCGGCGGGCGACTACATCCAGGTGACAGTGAATTACCCCTACACGCCGGTCTTCGCGGGCGTCTCCCTTGCGAGCCTGCTGCCGAGCACGATCACGCGGACGGCCTGGATGCGCCTGAGATGATGGCGCGCCGCTGCATGCCCCGTTTTCTGCGCGACCGAAGCGGCGCCACTGCTGCGGAGTTCGGGCTCATTCTCATTCCGATGATCCTGCTGACCCTCGGAACGATCAATGCGGCGGTGATGGTCTATACGGCTTCCGCCCTGCATTTCGCGGTCGAGAAGACGGCGCGCTGGACGGCGATACAGACGACGGTCGGGGGCGGCACGGCGCCGGGCGCAACCGCGATCCAGGCCTATGGCGTGAGTGTCTACAAGGGCGCGACCCCGGCGGTGACGTTCACGGCCACCGCGCCGGGATGCGGCGCCAGAATCGCGGCCACCGCCAACTACAACTTCACGACCGGTGTGACGTCCAGTGTCGTGCCCATCACGGCGTCCGCCTGCTATCCGCTGGGCTAGGCCCGCGATCGCGATCTAGACGTAGGCGGAAGCCATCATCGTGGCCTTAGCGACCAGCGCGGGCAGCAGGAACGTGTATTCGACCAGCGCGATGACGTAGAGCCCGCCGAGCACCGGCCGGCCGTCCCGAAAGTTGAACACCACACCGGCCAGCAGCGGTCCGCTGATCGGGCCAACCAGGAAGAACGGCGCCAGGCGCTTAATTCGGGACACTTCGGTCTTTCCCTTCCGCGATAACCTGAATAGGGCGCAATTTATGGGCCACGTCCAATTGTTTAGAGTTGATTAACCTTAATAACGCCGCTTGGTTCCACCCGACGATTACCTGTGTGGCAAAGGTGCTGCCTTTAATCGGAGGTTAACCGGGTAACGGCGTATTCGGTTGCGTGGCCAATTCCGCAACCTCGGATGTCCTGCAGGTCCGGAACCTGAAGAAACGCTTCCGCGGCGGCGGCGGCGTGGACGCGGTGTCCATGACCGTCCAGGCGGGCAGCGTCACCGGCTTCATCGGCGTCAACGGCGCGGGCAAGAGCACCACGCTGCGCTGCATCCTCGGCCTGCTGCCGCCGGACGCCGGCCAGGTCAGCCTGTTCGGTCGCGCGGCCGACGGCGCGAGCCGCCGCCGGGTGGGGTTCCTGCCGGAAGAACGCGGGCTCTTCCCCCGCGAACGCGCGCGCGAGGCGATCGCCTTCCACGCCCGGCTCAAAGGCGTGGCCAAGGCCGATGCGCTTCGTGCGGCCGACCGCCTCCTGGAGCGCATCGGACTCGGCGGGCGCGAGCGGGCGCGCATCGAAGAACTCTCCAAGGGGAATGCGCAGCGGGTGCAGATCCTGTGCGCCCTGGCACATGAACCGGAGCTGCTGATCCTCGACGAGCCCCTGTCGGGCCTCGACCCGGTGGCGCAGAGCGAGGTCCTCTCTCTGTTCGCCGAGTTCCGCGCGGGCGGCGGCGCGATCCTCTTCTCCACCCATTCGATGTCGGCCGCGGAAACACTCTGCGACCGCGTGGTGATGCTCGCCGACGGACGCACCGTCTTCGAAGGCGCGCTCGCAGAGGCCTCGGCCGGCGCGCCGCACGGCGCCGTGGTCGTGACCGCCGACGCGGAAGGCCTGCTCACGGCGGCCCAGTCCGTCGGCGGCACGCTCCAGGCGATGCCGGGGCGTATTGGCGAGGCGACCCGCTGGCGGGTGGTTCTGCCGCGCGAGGTGACCCATCCGGCCCTCATGCGCGCCCTGGCCGAGTACTCCGTGGCGATCTTTGCATTCGAGCCGATCAAGGCTGACCTCGAGGCGGCCTTCTGGGATCTCGCCGCGCCGGCGCCCGCCGCATCTCGCAGGCGCGCGGCGTGACCGGCCGCATCTGGCTGATCGCCGGGCGGGAATTCCGGGCCTACGCCATGACCACCAGCTTCTGGGTCGCGCTGGCGATCGGGCCGCTGTTGATGGCGGGCGGCCTCCTGGCGACCACGCACGGCGCCTCGAAGCACCGTGATCCGCCCAGTTCCGTCCTGACGCTGGAGCGCGACGCGAAGGGCGGCGTCACGGCCGAGTTCAGCCCCGGTTTCCCCCTGTCGGAGGCGGGCCGGGCGCAGATCCTAACCATGGTGGAAGCCGACGGGGTAGTCCGCGGCCCGGTTCACCTGGCGCCGCAGAAGCCGGAGAAAAAGACCGATCCCGAGGCGCTGCGGCGGTTCGCCATGGTGATGATGCTGTGGATGACCCTGATCGGCTCGCTGGGGATGCTGTTGCAGGCCGTGGTCCGCGAGCGCGCAAATCGGGCGCTGGAGAGCCTGCTGGCCGCCGCCCAGCCCGTGGAGATCGTGCTCGGCAAGCTCGCCGGCGTCGGCGCGGTGTCGCTGCTGGTGATGGCGAGCTGGCTGGGCGCGTCGGCCGCCCTTGGAGCCCTGGCGCCGGCGTCGGGGGGCGCCGTCGCGAACCTGCTGCAGGGCTTCACCAAGCCGGCCATGCTGGTCCAGGGCGCCAGTGTCTATGTCCTGGCCTATGCCTTCTATGGCCTCACGACCATCGCGGTCGGCGCGCTCGCCCGCGACAATGCCGACGCCCAGAACCTGGCGCGGCCGATGTTCGCCATCCTGTTAGCGGTGTTCTTCACCTCGATGGCGTCGGCCCTGGGCACACAGGGCCTGTCGTGGCTGGTCTACCTGCCGCCGTTCACGCCGTTCATGCTCCTGATGCAGCCCCAGCCGCCGGGCGTCACTCTGACGGCTCTGGCGTTGCTGGCCGGCGCCGCGATCCTTGCCGGTTGGGGCGCCGTCCGGGCCCTGCGGCTTGCGCCGGCGGGTCCGCTGTTCGCGATCTTCAGCGCCCGGCCCAGAGCCTCCTGACGCTGCGGCACGCGCTCACGGGCGACACCGGCGCGACCCCCTTTCGGGCCCAAAAGGTAGTGACAGCAGCTACCGCAACCTAGGGGATGTGTTTCGAAGTAACGATTTTCTTTAACATCCCATAATACCAACTAGACACTGAATAGGAATTCGCTTCCTAAGCGAATTCTAGGTCGATTTGTCATTCAGCACTAATCGTTAACCTTCTATTAGGCTTTACATCAATCTAGACCTGTGGATAAGCTTTGATCGAGGTGCGGGGGTCGGGGCTACCGGACGCTTCACCTATTTCGGGCTGAGCCCTTCTGGGCGGGCTCTAAACTGAAGTGAATGGAGAATTCACATGACCAAGTTTGTTGCTTTCATGCGTGATGAGTCCGGCGCTTCGGCGGCCGAGTATGTGCTGATCCTCGCCATCATCGGCGCCGCGATCGCGGGTGCTGCCAGCACTCTCGGTGGCAACATCAAGAACGCCATCGACGACGCTGCCGGCGTCATCGCGAACGTCTCGATCTCCTAAGTCGGATCTACGGGTCCAAGCGTTACCCGATACCGTCACGAGCCTCGTCTCGTGACGGTATCGGACACGCTGGGACGTCCATGATGCGAGCCGCTGGCTCAGATCCGAAAGCCGAATTCCCTTAAACTGACCGGTACAAGCCAGTGATGTCTCTGCGCACGATTGCGTCCCTCGCGATTGCGGTTCTGCTCGGACTGCTCGCCGTGATCATGGTCCGAAACGTCATGGCCTCGAATGCAGCCAAGGGGCCCGGCGCCGTCAGCGCCGCGATGACCCCGGTGGTCGTGGCCGCCCTGCCGATCGAGCGCGGCGTGAGCCTCAAGCCCGCCATGCTCCGTGTCGTCGATTATCCCAACAACGCGGTGCCCGCAGGCGCCTTCAAAACCATCGAACAGGTGGCCGGAGCCGCGAACGCGCGCACCGCCATGCGTTCGATGACCGCCAACGAGCCGGTGCTGAACGACAAGCTCAGCGGAGCCGGCGGCAAGACCAATCTTTCCGGCTCCCTGACCCCCGGTATGCGGGCGGTCAGCGTCCGGTCGGACGAAGTGAACGGCGTCGGCGGCTTTGTCCTGCCAGGCGACCGCGTCGATATCCTGCTGACCCGCACGGTCGGGGCGGGCGCCGCGGAGACCACGGTGACCCAGGTGCTGGCTGAAAACAGCCTGGTGCTGGGGGTCGACCAGTCGAGCGACGTCGAGGCCAACAAGCCGCTGGTCGCCAGGTCGGTCACCGTCGAGGTGACGCCCGACCAGGCCCAGACCATTTCCCTGGCCCATTCGGTCGGCGCCATATCCCTTTCGCTGCGCCAGATCTCCGACAAGGAAGCGCTGGCGCGCAAAGCGACAACCGTCGCCGACCTCGGTGGCTTCGGCCGCAAGGCCGTCGCTACGGCCGCCAAGCCGAAGCCGAAGCGCCCGGGGACTGAAGTCCGAGTGACGCGCGGGGTTGAAACCATCGGCTACGCCGTCGGGGGATAGCCCGGGCGGAGCCGGCAACAGTTTTCGAGTGAAGCCCTGGGGAGGGCGTTGTGGGGGCGGTACTGTGAAATCAAGGTCATCCTTCATCGGATTGAGAGGCGCAGCGCTGGCGGCCTGCCTGTCGCTGCTCGCCACGCCGACGCTGGCCCAGGCCCCACGCATGAGCGGCCCGTCGGCGGCGGAAGTGGTCGTCGCGGTGGGCAAGTCCCAGGTTCTGGAACTGCCCGAAGCCTACAGCGACCTGATGATCGCCGATCCCAAGATCGCCGACGTCCTGCCCCTCACCAACCACTCGGTCTATGTGGTCGGCAAGGGCCTCGGCTCCACCGCGCTGACGGTCTATGGGCCCGGAAAACGACTGATCGCCGCGGCTAACGTGGTCGTATCGGCCGACCTTGAGGGGCTGAAGACCCGCCTGCATGAGATCCTGCCCACCGAGACTGACATCGCGGTGCGCGCCGCCAACCAGTCGATCATCCTGTCTGGAACGGTCAGCAGCCCCGCCTCTCTGCAACGGGCGCTGGCGCTGGCGGAATCCTATGCGCCGACCAAGGTGGTCAACATGCTGGGCGTCGAGGGCACCCAGCAGATCATGCTGTCCGTGCGCTTCGTGGAGATGGAGCGGACGACCGCCAAGAATCTGAAACTCAACGTCAATCGCCTTCCGACGAATGGTGATCCGTCGATCGCCGTCTTCACCGGCGACACCAACGTCAAGCAAGGCGGGGCTCTGGTCGATAGCTTCGGGGCGATCTCCGCCGTGTTCAACGGCAACCTCGAGTTGCTGATGGATGCGCTCGAGACCAAGGGCCTGATCAAGACCTTGGCCGAGCCCAACCTAGTGGCGATGTCGGGCGACACCGCCAGCTTCCTGGCCGGCGGTGAGTTCCCGATCCCGGTGGCCCAGAGCAGCACCGGCGTCGGCACCGTCGCCAACATCACCATTGAATTCAAGCAGTTCGGCGTGTCTCTGGCGTTCACGCCGACCCTGTTGAGGGACGGCCTGATCAATGTGGTGGTTAACCCCGAGGTGTCGAGTATCGACCCCAACGTGTCGATCCAGCTCGCGACAGTTCGGGTGCCGGGACTGAAGGTCCGACGCGCTCACACCACAGTGGAACTGCGCGACGGCGAGTCCTTCACCATCGCGGGTCTGCTCAAGGAAGACTACCAGACCCAGATCCGGCAGTTTCCGTTCATCGGGGACTTTCCCGTCCTCGGCGCGCTCTTCCGGTCTAACGGCTATCAACGCGACGAGACGGAGCTGGTGATCGTGGTCACGCCGCACCTCGTTGTGCCGCGCCGTGGGCAGATCGCGACCCCTATGGATAACTTCGTGCCGCCCTCCGACTTCGAGCTCTTCCTGTTCGGCGCCATGCAGGGCTCTGGTCCCCGCGTTCGTCCGGAGGACCGGGCGTTGATCTCGGCCGATCCGAGCAAGGTCGGCATCGAGGGAGCACATGGCCATGTCCTCTACTAGGGAGACCGCGATGCACCTCGCCAAACCACTGCTGATCGCAACCGTTCTGACCTTCGGCCTTGCAGGTTGTGTCGAGAGCCAGGCCCACCTGAGCAACGATTTCGGATCGGCTGTGCGCCAGGACCAGATGGCGCAGATCGCCGACCCCGAGGCCCACTACAAGGGCGTGCCCGCGCCGGGTTCCGACGGCGGGCGCGTCGGCCTGGCCCAGGAACGCTACCGCACCGGCAAGGTAATCGCGCCGAGCGATGCAGGGGCTTCCACGGTGAGTGGCGGCACATCGTCCGGAATGAAGAGCCAATAGGATGTGCGCGCCGGTCATGCATCCCGAGCGGAATTCTGGCGGCTTCCTTGGCCGCGAGTTTGCATGTCACGGCTTAGCCGCTCTGGCCGAGGCCGGGTTGAGACAGGTGGCGGGCAGGGATTGAATTGAAATGGCCGACCTTCCACGCGCGTTCCAACAAGCCTCCTCAGAGTCTGGGAGTGGACCGGTGAACTGTGTCGGTGTCGTTGACGGTTCGATCGACGGCGTCGGCCGGCTCGCTTCGTTGGCCGCCCTCTTTCCTCACATCACCTTCGAGCCGCTCGGGTCGAACTGGCCGGACCGGCCGCCGCCGCAGGTCGATGTCCTGCTGGTCGCGGTGTCCGGCTCGGCGCCGGACGAGGTCGATGCAGCCATTCGTCGGCTGAAGGTGCGAAGGCCGGGACTGCACGTGGTAATCGCTCTGCGCGACGCCGACGTCACGACGACCCGGCGCCTGATGCGCGAAGGCGCTGCGGACGTCCTGACCGCGCCGCTTAGCGAGCCTGCGCTAGCGATGAGCCTGGAGCGCCTGCTGGCCGCCCGGGCAACGGCCGCTAACCCCCAGTCCAAGGCCGGCGAAGTCGTAGCGGTCCTGAAGGCCGGCGGCGGAGTTGGGGCCACGGCGCTCGCCGTCCAGGTGGCGGGCCAGATCGCCCAGCGCGGCGCGGGCGGCGTATGCCTGGCTGACCTCGACCTTCAGTTCGGCGGCGCCGCGCTCTATCTCGACCTGCCCGAGGCGGTGAGCATCACCGATTGCCTGAGCTCCGGGTCGTTGACCGAGACGCCATTCGCCGCGGCGCTTGCGACCCATCGCACCGGCGCCAGGCTGCTGGCGGCGCCGCGCGATATGGTGGCGCTGGAAACCTTGGGGCCGGCCGACATTTCGGCCCTGGTCGCGGGCCTGCGGCGCGACTTCCCGTTGACCATCGTCGACCTGCCCTCGGCCTGGACGGCCTGGACCAACCAACTTCTGAATCTGGCCGACCGTATCGTGCTGGTGACCCATCTCTCGGTGCCGCATGTGCAGATGGCTAAGCGGCAACTGCGCATTCTTGCTTCGCAACAACTCGAAACCCGGCCTCTCATCCTGGTCTGCAACGCCCTGTCGTCAGAGCAGAGCGCGTCGGTCTCGATCAAGGCCGCCGAACGCGCCCTGGACCGGGCCTTCGACGTGGTGATCCCGGAAGATCGCAAGACCATGACCGCAGCGATCAACCAGGGCCTGGAGCTCTCCGCGATCCGCCGCGGCACCAAGCTCGAAAAGGCCATTGCCGAGCTGGCCGACAAAGTAGCCGCAACCGCGCCGGTCGCCGCCAAGCGTCGCTGGAGATGAGCATGCTCTGGAAGCCCAATGCCGGTACGCCGAGCGAAGGCCCTCAAGCCGCGAACGCGCCGATCGAGGGCATGACAGCG
>JBOHKZ010000013.1:0-3649 GCA_050729355.1 Phenylobacterium sp.
CGGCCGCCGGCCTACGATCCGGAAGAGCTCTACGGCATCGTCCCCACCGACGTGCGCGCGCCCTACGACGTGCGCGACGTGATCGCCCGCGTCGTCGACGGCAGCCATTTCGACGAGTTCAAGGCGCTCTACGGCACGACGCTAGTCTGCGGCTTCGCGCGGATCTGGGGCTATCCGGTGGCGATCCTGGCCAACAACGGCGTGCTCTTCTCCGAAAGCGCTCTGAAGGGCGCCCACTTCATCGAACTGGCCTGCAAGCGGAAGATCCCGCTGGTGTTCCTGCAGAACATCTCGGGCTTCATGGTCGGCGGCAAGTACGAGGCGGGCGGCATCGCCAAGGACGGCGCCAAGCTGGTGACCGCGGTCGCCAGCGCCGAGGTTCCGAAGTTCACGGTCCTCATCGGCGGCTCGTTCGGGGCCGGCAACTACGGCATGTGCGGCCGCGCCTTCTCGCCCCGCTTCCTGTGGACCTGGCCCAACAGCCGGATCGGCGTCATGGGCGGCGAGCAGGCGGCCAGCGTGCTGGCCACGGTCCACCGTGACGCCGACAAGTGGTCGCCCAAGCAGGAGGAGGCCTTCAAGGCCCCGGTGCGCCAGAAGTACGAGGACGAGGGCAACCCCTATTACGCGTCCGCGCGCCTCTGGGACGACGGCATCATCGACCCGGCCCAGACCCGCGACGTGCTCGGCCTTTCGATCTCGGCGGCGCTGAACGCCCCGATCCCGGAGACACGCTTCGGCGTGTTTCGGATGTAGCCTATGGCGCGGGCGACCAAGCTGCGAGTTGTGGGCGGCAAGACCCAGGTCTACGTCACACCGCGGCCGCTCAGGCATGGGCTGGAGGTCGGCGCGCCCTGCCCCAACTGCGGCACGGCGTTGGCCGGCGCCTACTGCTACACCTGCGGCCAGAAGGGCGAGGAATTCCACCGCTCGATCTGGCTCCTGACCGCCGACGCCTTCCACGATGTGCTCAATTTCGACGGGCGGTTCTGGAGGACCCTGCCGTTGCTGGTGGCGAGGCCGGGCAAGCTGACCCGCGACTACCTCGATGGCCATCGCGCGTCGCAGATTCCGCCGTTCCGGCTCTTCCTGATCGTGCTGGTCGTGGTCTTTTTTGCGGGTTCACTGAACCTCCAGAAGTATCCGGTGAACTACAACGTGCGGCCGGAAAACACCTTCATCGCGCGTGACCCCGGCGACCGGGCCGACTTCAAGCAGGCGTTCGACGCGATGCAGGCCAAGCCGGAGACGCGCTGGCTGGCGGACCGCCTGCAGATCGCCTGGAAAAATCCGGACGCTCTCATGCGGTCGATGGGAAGCTGGGCGCACCAGTTCGCGATCCTCCTCCTGCCGATCGCCGCCCTGATGCTGAGCCTGCTCTTCCTCTTCAAGCGAGGCGTCTACGTCTTCGACCACCTCATCTTCTCGATGCACTCCTTGTCGTTTCAAGGCCTGCTGCTCACCGGCGTCTTCCTGGGCGGACTGGCGGTTCCCTGGGCGAGCTGGGCCTTGATGTTCGCGCCGGTCCATCTGTTCGTTCACATGCGCGAGACGTACGGGATCAGCGCGATCGGAACGCTGATCCGCATGTTCCTACTCTTCACACTCTCCTCGGTAGCTTTCGCCCTCCTGATGGCCGGACTGGTCTTCGTGGGCCTGGCGACGGTGCACTAGGTCAATGCCAATGTTCCGATCCGTCCTGGTGGCCAATCGCGGCGAGATCGCGCGCAGGGTCTTCGCCACCGCCCGCCGCATGGGCCTGGAGACCGTCGCGGTCTTTTCCGAGGCCGACGCAGGCGCCGCCCACGTGCAGGAGGCGGACACCGCCGTCCTGATCGGCCCGGCCGCAGCGCGCGAGAGCTATCTGGTCCCCGAGAAGATCATCGCGGCGGCCAGGGCGTCGGGCGCCGAAGCCATCCATCCCGGCTACGGCTTCCTCTCCGAGAACGCCGACTTCGCCGATGCGGTGCAGGCCGCGGGCCTGATCTGGATCGGCCCGCCCTCGTCGGCCATCCGCGCCATGGGCCTGAAGGACGCGGCCAAGTCGATCATGTCCAAGGCCGGGGTGCCGGTCACGCCGGGCTACCTCGGCGCCGACCAGCAGGGCGCGCGCCTGAAGAAGGAGGCCGACGCCATCGGCTATCCCGTGCTGATCAAGGCTGTGGCCGGCGGCGGCGGCAAGGGCATGCGCCGGGTCGACAATGCCGCCGACTTCGAGGCGGCGCTCGCCTCCTGCCAGCGCGAGGCCAAGTCCTCGTTCGGCGACGACCGGGTGCTGCTGGAGACCTACGTCACCCGCCCGCGCCACATCGAAGTGCAGGTGTTCGGCGACAGTCGGGGGAATGTCGTCCACCTCTACGAGCGCGACTGCTCCCTTCAGCGGCGGCACCAGAAGGTGATCGAGGAAGCGCCCGCGCCCGGCATGGACGAGGCGACCCGCGCGGCGGTCACGTCGGCCGCAGTGAAGGCCGCCCAGGCTGTGGGCTACATCGGCGCCGGCACCGTCGAGTTCATCGCCGACGCCAGCCAGGGCCTGAAGCCGGACCGCATCTGGTTCATGGAAATGAACACCCGCCTGCAGGTGGAGCATCCCGTCACCGAGATGGTCACCGGCCTGGACCTCGTCGAATGGCAGCTGCGCGTCGCCGCCGGCGAGCCCCTGCCGCTGGCGCAGGACGAGATCGGCCTGATGGGCCACGCCGTCGAAGCCCGGCTCTATGCTGAAAACACCGCGGGCGGCCAGTTCCTGCCCTCGACCGGCGTGCTCGAGCACTTCCGCCTGCCGCCCAACATCCGCGCCGACGCCGGCGTCGAGGAAGGCGGCGAGGTCACGCCCTTCTACGACCCGATGATCGCCAAGCTGATCGTCCACGCGCCGACCCGTGAACAGGCGCTGGCCGAGCTCGCGGAGGCCTGCGACGCGGTCGAGGTGTTCCCGGTGAAGACCAACGCCGGCTTCCTGGCCCGCTGCCTGGAGGCGCCCGACTTCATCGCCGGCGACCTCGACACCGGCTTCATCGAGCGAAACCTCGCCGAACTGACCGCCCCCGCCGAGCCCTCGCCCGCCGCACTGTCAGCCGCCGCATCCGCGGCCCTGATCGCCGACGAGGACGGCCTTTCCGAAGCGGCGCCCACGCCCTGGCGCGCGCTGGTGGGCTTTCGCCTCAACGCCCCGCCGGCGACGTCCGTGCGGCTCTTCCACCAGGGCAAGGCGGTCATGGCCGAGGCCATCGAGACCGCCGCCCCGCGCTCGGTGCTGCTCACCGAGGACGGCGATATCGTGGTCTTCGAGGCGGGCGACACCTTCGCCTTCGCCGCCCATCCGCCTGCCGCCGATGGCGTCGACGCCGCAAGCGACGGCCAGGTCCGCTCGCCCATGCCCGGCAAGGTCACCCAGCTCTCGGTGAAGGCCGGCGACGTCGTCGTGAAGGGTCAGCCGCTGGTGACCCTGGAAGCCATGAAGATGGAGCACGCGCTCGCCGCGCCCTTCGATGGGACGGTCGAGGCGCTCTCCGTGGCGCTCGGCGATCAGGTGAGCGAAGGCGCGACCCTGATCAAGCTGGTCGCAGCCGCCTAACCCCCACGTTCGTCATCCTCCGGTCAGCTGAAAGCTGATCCGGGGGACCCAAGCTGAAGGGCAGGACTTGCG
>JBOHKZ010000014.1:0-9304 GCA_050729355.1 Phenylobacterium sp.
GTCAACCGCAGACCGCCCGGCTCCGAAGAGCAGGTGAACGTTTCCGCAGATCGAGCCCGTCGCTAGAGGTATCTGGTAGCTCTTGACGTTGGTCTCGTCCGTGTCGCCGGTGAAGTCGTACCTATAGTTCTGCAGGCCGCCGACATACTTAATGTCGAAGGTCGGCATGTGATAGGTGACGTTGGTCGCCAGCAGGTGAACGTTCGTCAGCTTCACGTGCTGAGGCTCGTTCGTGTTGAAGTCGTGGTGGTCGGCGATCGCCGGGTTGACCGTGGTCGTCCCGCCGTTGAACTGCTGCAGGCTGCCCGGGACGATGTTGCCGGTGTAGCCGAACGCCGAGTTGTAGGTGACGGCCAGGCGCGGATCGATCAGGGCGCCCTCGTAGGGAGCCGTGAGGTAGGCGGCGCGGGCGCCGGGTCCGCCTCGGTTGTCCCAGTTCAGGGACTTGTAGTTCATCCAGAAGTCGACGTGGTCGCCGATCTTCGCTTCGATCGAGGCCTGGTACTCGTACTCGTCCCGCTTCATGCCTTCCGAAGGCTGACCGGGATTGACGTTGTTGTAGTAGCCGTGGCGCTGGTCGAGCTTGTAGCCCGAGGCGCGGAAGGCGAGGCCCTCAGCCAGGGGGCCGGACACCGCCGCCTGGAAGTTGGTGAAACCGAAGTTTTCCGCGATGGCGCGCACTTCGGCATAGGGATGGTCGGTGGGGCGCGGGGAGATGATGTTGACCGTGCCGCCGATGGCGTTGCGGCCGTAGAGCGTGCCCTGCGGACCCCGAAGGATTTCGACCCGGTCCGTTTCGAGGGGAGGGGCGCCTGCGAGCACCGTCGAGGTGGTGAAGACGCCGTCGATGTAGATCGACACGGCGCCGTCCACCGAGTGCACGTTCGTCAGGCGGCCGATGCCGCGCATGCTCGCGCGGTCATTCTGCGATTGGTAGACGAAGCCTGGGGTGAAGTTCGTCAGGTCCTGGATCGTGTTGATCCCGACCAGGTCGCGCTGCTTGCCGGTGAAGGCGGAGATCGCGACGGGCACGTCCTGCAGGCTCTGTTCCCGCTTTTCAGCGGTGACCACCAGCTCTTCGATTGTGTTGCTGGCGGCGGCGCTCGTTCCAGCGCGTGTCTGGGCCTGAACCGCCGTAGTGGCCAGGGTTGCGGCCAGCAAAGCGCTGGACGCCAAGAGTGCGTGTTTCCACTGCATGTAGGCTGCCTCCCCGCAGCAAATTGAGGGGCGCTATTGTCTGCGCTTGAGGGGGAAGCTGAAGCAGTGCCGGGGGCGCGTCAACGTGATTACGGTAAGTGAACACTGATAACTAAATATGGCTCACCTGTGTTGGCGCCCACGCCACAGTTTTCAACTTCTAATGGGTTGTGGCCTTTAGGAATCCAGACCAAGCTCTACCTGTTACCAACTTTGTTCTTCCCAGAGAACAACCTAGGGGCGCGCGAAAGCGCGCCCCTTTTGTTTGTTCCATCTCGCAAGTGCTAAACGTACTCAACATTCGAAATTGGACCGTCTTCCCTCGTAAAACGACGTTCGAATGATGCAATTTTGTTTCGAACCTGAATTTTTACGCTGCACTGCACGCGTCGTGAGAGCGGACAACTTCCACACCTTTGAGTAGTGTTGGCGACGCCGATCCGGTTGCACCCGCCGCGAGGCCTTTCCCCAGCGGCGACAGCCCGCTAGGGAAGCGGCTCTCAATTGGAGGCGCCGATGCACCGCAAGCCGGACGGATCCTGGGACAAGGCCAAGCTGCCGAGCCGCCACGTGACGGAGGGGCCCGCACGCGCGCCGCACCGTTCCTACTATTACGCCATGGGTCTCGGCAGCCGCGAGATCGCCCAGCCGTTCGTGGGCGTGGCGTCCTGCTGGAACGAAGCCGCGCCCTGCAACACCGCTCTGATGCGCCAGGCGCACGCGGTGGCCGAAGGCGTCCGGCAGGCCGGCGCGACGCCGCGGGAGTTCTGCACGATCACTGTCACCGACGGCATCGCCATGGGCCACGAAGGCATGCGCTCGTCGCTGGTCAGCCGTGACGTGATCGCCGACTCCGTCGAGCTGACCATGCGCGGCCACAGCTACGACGCCCTGGTCGGCGTGGCCGGCTGCGACAAGAGCCTGCCTGGCATGATGATGGCCATGCTGCGCCTGAACGTGCCGTCGGTCTTCCTCTACGGCGGTTCGATTCTACCCGGCCATTGGCATGGCCGCGACGTGACGGTGGTCGACGTCTTCGAGGGCGTCGGCATGCACTCGGCCGGCAAGATGAGCCTGGAGGACCTCTGCTCGCTCGAGGAGCACGCCTGTCCGTCGGACGGCGCGTGCGGCGGCCAGTTCACGGCCAACACCATGGCCTGCGTCTCCGAGGCCATCGGCCTGGCGCTGCCGCTCTCCGCCTCGCTGCCCGCGCCCTACCTCACCCGGGACGCCTACGCCGTGGCCTCGGGGGAGGCCGTGGTGCGGCTGATCGCCGAGAACCTGCGGCCGCGGGACATCGTCACCCGCAAGTCCTTCGAGAACGCCGCGGCCGTGGTCGCCGCCACCGGCGGGTCGACCAATGGCGGGCTGCACCTGCCGGCCATGGCCCACGAATGCGGGATCGAGTTCACCCTCCGCGATTTCGCCGAGATCGCTGCGCGCACCCCGCACATCGCCGACCTGAAGCCCGGCGGCCGCTTCGTCGCCAAGGACATGGGCGAGGCCGGCGGCATGCCGATGCTGCTCAAGACGCTGCTCGAGGGCGGCTTCATCCACGGCGACTGCATGACGGTCACCGGCAAGACCATCGCCGAGAACGTCAAGGACGTGGTCTGGCGCGACGACCAGGTGGTGATCCGCAAGGTTTCCGAGCCGCTCTCGCCGACCGGCGGGGTGGTCGGGCTGTGGGGCTCGCTCGCGCCCGACGGCGCGATCGTCAAGGTGGCCGGCATGACCAGCCACCGCTCGCACCGCGGCCCGGCCCGGGTGTTCGACGGTGAAGAAGCCTGCTTCGCCGCGGTCGAGGCCGGCGCCTATGAGGACGGCGACGTCCTGGTCATCCGCTACGAAGGCGCCCGCGGCGGCCCCGGCATGCGCGAGATGCTGTCGACCACGGCGGCGCTCTCCGGCCAGGGCAGGGGCGACAAGGTGGCGCTGATCACCGACGGCCGCTTCTCGGGCGGCACGCGCGGCCTCTGCGTCGGGCACATCGGCCCCGAGGCCCAGATGGGCGGGCCGATCGGGCTGATCAAAGACGGCGACATCATCCACATCGACGCCGACGCCGGCATCCTCGATCTCGAGGTCGATCCCGCCGAGCTGGAGAAGCGCAAGCGCGACTGGAAGCCGCGCGAGACGCTCTACGCCTCGGGCGCGCTCTGGAAGTACGCCCAGATCGTCGGGCCGGCCCACCTGGGCGCGGTCACTCACCCCGGCGCGGCCGCCGAGCGCCACGTCTACGCGGATCTCTGAAGGTGAAGACGCTCGGCCTCATCGGCGGGATGAGCGCCGAGAGCACGACGGTCTACTACCAGACGATCAACCGGCTGGTGCGCGAGCGGCTGGGCGGATTGCACTCGGCCGAACTGGTGTTGTGGTCGGTGGATTTCGCCCCGATCGCCGAGCTGCAGGCCAAGGACGATTGGGCCGAGACGGGCCGGCTGCTCGCCGACGCGGCAAGCCGGCTGGAGGGCGCGGGGGCTCAGGCGATCCTGATCTGCGCCAACACCATGCACCTGAACGCGCCGGAGGTTCAGGCTGCGACCGGGATACCGCTCATCCACATCGGCGATGCGACGGCGAGCGCGCTGAAGGCCCTGGGCGTGACCAACGCGCTGCTGCTGGGCACCCGGTTCACCATGGAAAAGCCGTTCTACGCCGAGCGGCTGGCGGCGGCCGGGCTAGGCGTCCTCACACCCTCCAAGGCCGATCGCGACCGCCTGCACGCCATCATCTACGACGAGCTGGTGGTGGGGGTAATCACCGAGGCGTCGAGGGCGGCGGTGCTGGAACTGATCGCCGCGGGCCAGGCGGCCGGCGCGGACGGGGTGATCTTCGGCTGCACCGAGATCGGGCTGCTGCTGGATCCGGCGCAGATGGCCTTGCCGACCGTCGACACCGCGGTGGCCCATTGCGAGGCCGCCGTGCAGTTTGCGTTGGGCTAGGGCCCAATGGAGGTCGACGCCGCGACCGCGAAGGCTCTCGGCTTTCCGAAGCTCAAATACGCTTGGGTGGAGCGCGAGCGTCGCTGGCTCTGCCGGGAGATCCCGGTGGACCGGGTCCTCGAGTCGGAAACGATCACCGACCTCTACGTCACTGGGACGCGGCTGCGCCTGCGCGAGGCCGTGCCGCTGGACGGCGGCCCGACCATGCGGCGGCTGACCCGCAAGGCCGACGTGGACGCCGCGACGCGCCTGCTGACCTCGATCTACCTGGCTCCGGAGGAGTTCGCGTTGCTGGCGGACCTGCCCGGTCGGCGACTTCGCAAAATCCGCCATCGGTTGGCGCCGCAGGACGGGGTGACGATCTCGGTCGACCGCTTCGAAGGGGCGCTTGAGGGGTTGATCCTTGCCGAAGCTGAGTTCGAGACCGCCGAGGCGCTGGCGGCCTTCCCGATGCCGGACTTCGCCGTGCGCGAGGTGACCGACGACCCGCGCTACACCGGCGGCGCGCTGATCCGCGACGGGCTGCCGACCTAGGGCAGGGCGCGTGCGCCGAACAGCAGCGGGTGGGCCCAGGCCAGCAGGGCCCAGATGGCGACCGCCAGCAACAGCCGCCACCAGCCGATTTCGCCCAGGCTCAGCGTCTGGCGGCCAGAGGCGATGGCCCCGAAGGGTACGTTCGAGGTCTGGGCGGCGAAGGCGTCCCACTTGGGACCGAGCGCGCGGCGCCGCTTGGCGTCGATGCTGGCGGTGCCGAAGAGGGCGAGCAGCAGCATGGTTCCGAAGAGCACCAGGCTGGCCGGGTCGCCGTTCACCAGCAGGTGTCCGGCCGCCCAGATCGCCACGCCCCACAGGAACGGATGGCGGGTGATCCGCAGCATGCCCTTCACGACGTCGGGCCGGTCGAGGGCGCCTTCTTGGCGCACGCTGGTGGGATTCGGCGTGGTCAGGCCGGGGACGATCAGCAGCATGGCGAGGAGCTGCACGCCGAGCTGGACCTGGCGGGTGAGCGGGGTGAGGTCCCAGTAGGCGGGCTGGCCGCGTGCGTCGGCGAAGGCGAAGCCCAGCCAGACCAGGCCCGCCACGGACGAGAGCGAGAACAGGCCCATGTAGGGACCCTGACCGATGCGGCCGGTGAGGGCGTCGCGGACCCGGGTGCCGGAGACCAGCAGGTGGATCGCAAGGAAGAACGCGGCGGCGGCGAGCAAGCTGAGCATGGATGAAGGCCTCCTGGGTGAGGGAGCCTCGCTCTATAAATTTACAGCGTCAAGAGAAAGCTTGATCTTCTTCCTCGTCCTCGTCCTCGCCGGCGTCGGGGACAGACGCGGCCGTCGACGCGGCGACCGTCGCGGCCGGGGCCGCGGAAACCGGGACGGCGCGGTTGGTGTTCGGACGGCGGAACAGAGCCTCGATGCGGGCCAGCCAGCGGTTGCACTCCTCGAGAGCTTCCTCGGGGTTGAAGGCGTCGCGTCGCCCCTCGTCCTGCGGCAGCCACAGGTCGAGCACGAATTCCGGATAGGTGAGGTCGTTGAACGCCAGCCGCAGCGCGACCCGCTCTTCCGCGCCGCCCAGGCTGTCGAGCGCCCGGCGGACCTCGCCGCGGTGGACGCGCGCCACCACCTGGCCATCCGCGATGGCCTCGGCCCCGATCAACTCGTCAAGCTGATAGACCAGGCCCCAGGCGCCCTGGTCCCAGGAGCAGGCGACGATGTTGTGGGTGAAGTTGAAGCCGACCCCGCGTCCGCGGCCACGGGCGACCAGCAAACCGTGGGTGTCGCCCTTGAGCATCACCCGAAGGCCACGGCGTGTGCGCCGGCCCTCGTCCATGCGCCAGATCACAACGCCACCCAAAAGAGTAAGCGCCGCGCCCGCTACGGCGAGCAGCACAAGGAGGCGCGCGACTTCGTCCATGGTCGGACAAGCTACCCTTGTTCGGCGAGTCGACCCAAATCGACGGCTCTAGATATCAAGTTCTATGACGAACGGCACGTGGTCGGAGGGCTTCTCCCAGCTCCGGACGTCGCGATGGATCGAGACGCCCAGGAGCGCGTCGGCCGCCTGGGGCGAGAGCAGCGCGTGGTCGATGCGGATGCCGTTGTTCCGCTGCCAGGCGCCGGCCTGATAGTCCCAGAAGGTGTAGGCGCCGAGCGCGCCATCGGCCTGCAGGAAGGCGTCCGAGAGGCCCAGGTTCTTCAACGCCCGGAAAGCCTCGCGGGTCTGCGGCTGAAAGAGGGCGTCGCCCTCCCAGTTCTTGGGGAACTCGGCGTCGCGGGCGTCGGGAATGACGTTGAAATCGCCCGTTAGCACTAGCGGTTCTTCGAGCGCCAGCAGCTCCTGGGCATGGCGGTTCAGGCGGTCCATCCAGGCGAGCTTGTAGGGAAATTTCTCGCTCGCCACCGGGTTGCCGTTGGGCAGGTAGATGGAGGCGACCCGCACCGGACGCGGACCGGAGATCACCGCCTCGACATAGCGGGCGTGGTCGTCGCCTTCGCCGTCGGGCAGGCCCTTGCGGACGTCCTCAATCGGCGCTCTCGAGAGCAGAGCGACGCCGTTGTAGGATTTCTGTCCGTGCACGGCGATGTTGTAGCCAAGCCGCTCAAAGGCCTCGGCCGGAAACTTCTCGTCGACGCACTTGATCTCCTGCAGGCACGCGACGTCCGGCTTGGCCTCCTCAAACCAGCGCAGCACCGTCTCCAGCCGGGCGTTGACCGAATTCACGTTCCAGGTGGCGATGCGCATCGAGGACTCCCTTGTCCCTCCCCTTTATGAGCAGGGGCGGTCCGGCGCCAGCCGGCTATCGACTACGGCAGCAGGTTCATCCGGCGGAGCATCCAGACGGCGGCCGCGACGACCGCGACGCACAGTCCGGACGCCCAGGCGAAGCCCGCAGCCGAATGCGCGAAGGGGATGCCGCCCAGGTTCATCCCGAAGGCGCCGACGATCAGGGTCGGAGGAATCAGCAGGGTCGACATGACGGTCAGCGCCCGCATGCTGCGGTTGGTGGCGCCATTGATCAGGGTGTCGATCTCTTCGTGCAGCAGACGGCCGCGGTCCTGCAGGCCCGCGGCTTCGCGGTCGACGTCCTCGATCCACGGAATGACTTCCTGCAGCCATTGGGCGAGCAACTCGGCGCGGCGGCCTTGGCGACCGGCATAGGCGCGGGTCAGCGCGCCGCGCAGGGACTGCAGCTCGCGGTGGTGGTGCGAAAGCTCGCGGCGCAGGGCGCTCAGGCCGGTGTCGCTGGGATCCTGCGGTTCGCGCAGCACGTAGTCCTCGACCACGGCCAGGCGGGCGGCCAGATCGTCGAGAATCGACTCGACGTGTTCGACGTGGATCTCAACCACCTCCACCAGCGCCTTGGCGGGCAGGTCGAAGCGCTCGCCGGCCTCGACCTTGCGGCGCAGGTCGTCGATGGCCCACAGAGGATGCATCCGGCCGGTGATCAGCCGGCTCGGATCGAAGGCGAACACCAGCCGTCCCTCGGCCTGCGAGCGGCCGCCCAGCTCCCGCTGGAGGTCAGGCAGGACGCCGAACACCCAGTCCTCGGACTGTTCGATCCTTATGCGGTCCTCGGTTCCGGTGAAGAGCTCCCGCACCACGGCCGGCAGTTCCGGCGCATGGGCCAGCAGGCCGCGGGCGCGAACGTCGCCCAGGCGAAAATGCGACCAGGTCCAGGTCTTGCCGCTGCTGTCCCCGATCAGGGCCGGCGTGTTCAGGGCCCAACCGGCGCCTTGCGTGAAGGAGAACGACCAGAGGAGCGCGAGGGGTTCGCCGCCGACCTCATCCACGGCGCCGCCTCAGGGGTGCTCGCCGGTGATCTGGTCGACGTGGTGCTGCAGGCTGGCGCGGTCGAGGCTCGCGAACGGAAGCTGCATGAAGGCGCTGATCCGCCGCTCCAGGCCGGCCAGGATCCGGCCATAGATCACGTTGGCGCCGAGGTTCTCATACTCGGCGGTCACCGGGTCCTCGCAGCTCCAGTGCGCCGAGATCGGATGTCCGGGCCAGTCCGGAGAGGGCTCATTCCGCGCGGTGTCGCTGAGCGTGAAGATGAAGTCGAAGTGGTCGGGTTCCGCGGCCAGCAAATCCCTGAGAGTCTTGGTGCGCAGCCCCTCGAGCGAGAACCCTGCGCTCTCCAGGACTTCCTGCGTGACGGGGTCGAGCCCCTTCTGCGCGGGGTCAGGCGTCTCGACGCCGGCCGATTCGGCGATGAAACGCCCCCGGCCGTTCTGGTTCATGATCGCCTCGGCCATCAGGCTGCGCGCGGTGTTACGGCGCGACAGAAACAGTACGCGCAAAATGTGTTCGGTCATTCGGTCCTCCCAACCTTCAGCCTAGGGAGGGATTGCGACAGCTCCGCGAATACCGCTCGAACTCTAGTGCGCCGCCGCGGTCGCCTTCCGGGTCAGCGTCAGGGGCAGGGAGGTCCCTTGCGTCCAACTGCCGGTGATCGTCTTGCCGTCGGTGGAGATCTTGCCCTTCAGCTCGCCGCCGAGCGGCAGGAACAGCACGCCGAGCTCGCCGTCTTCGACCTTCACCCCGGTGGCGGGGGCGGACATGCCCTGGTCCAGGCTGTCGAGCGTCGCCGTCGTGTCGCCGGCGCTGGTCTTGATGTGCAGTTCGAGCCGCAGGTTCCTGGGCCCGGCGTGCAGCACGCCCTCCCAGTCCCCGGCATAGGCGTCGACGGTCTGGGCTGTGGCGGATGTGGCGAAGGCGAGCACGACAGCGCCCGCGACGCCTGCAAAGGCAGAGAACTTCATGGCGATCCTCCCCGATTTTGCGGGAGCGTACGCCTGTGCAGCTAGATCGAGAAGCTGACGCCGCAGCCGCAGCTGGACTTGGCGTTGGGGTTGCGGATCTTGAACTCGGCGCTCGCCAGCTCATCCACGAAGTCGATCACCGAGCCCTTGAGCATGACCATCGACATCTCGTCGACCAGGGCTGCGGCGCCGTCAAACTCGATACGCAGATCGTCAGGTTCAGCCGCATCGACCAGATCGAACTGGTACTGGAAGCCCGAACAGCCGCCGCCCTCCACAGCCACGCGCAACATCACGTCCCGGCCTTCGGCGAGGCCGATGGCGCGGATCCGCTGAGCGGCGGCGGGCGACAGTGAGATTTCAGTTGTGGTCATGGCTGTTAAACGATTGCGCTGCTTAGCCTATATG
>JBOHKZ010000015.1:0-4547 GCA_050729355.1 Phenylobacterium sp.
TTCACCTTCAACCAGTTCCTGATCGACGCCGACGAGCCGATGCTCTTCCACTGCGGCCAGCGGATGTTCTTCGAAGCGGTGTCGGGGGCGGTGGCCCGGATCATGCCGCTGGAGCGGCTGCGCTGGATCAGCTTCGGCCATGTGGAGGCCGACGAGTGCGGCTCGATGAATTCGTGGCTGGCGGCGGCGCCCCGGGCCTGCGTGGCGCACAGCCAGGTGGCCTGCGACGTCTCCCTGAACGACCTGGCCGACCGCCCGCCCCGCGTCCTGGCCGACGGCGAGGTGCTGGACCTGGGCGGCAGGCGGATGCGCTGGATCGACACCCCGCACGTGCCGCATGGCTGGGAAGCCGGCGCGATCTACGAGGAGACCGCGGGGACCCTGTTCTGCGGCGATCTCCTGACCCATCCCGGCGATCCGGCCGCCCTGTCCGAGGCCGACATCCTGGGCGCCGCCATAGCCGCGGAGGACATGTTCGGCGCCATGACCATGAGCCCGCGCACAGCCGCCACCCTGCGCGGCCTCGCGGCGCTTGCGCCGGCCACCCTGGCCTTGATGCACGGTTCGTCGTTCCGCGGCGACGGCGCGGCGGCGCTCAGTGGACTAGCGAGCTACTGCGAGCGCCGCGCGGTAGAAGCGGTCGCCTGAACGCGCTGACCTAGCGCGTCCACTTCGCCAGCCAGTCGGCCAGGTCCTGCGGGGTCATGTGGCGGGCGTCGGAGAGGTTGGCGGTGTTGCCGGCGTTGATCAGCTTGTCGGTCTTCGGGTCGACGATCAGCAGGCTGGGAACGCCCTCGAGCTTTTCGGTGATGCCGTATTTCGCCGGCACCTGCAGGTTCTTGTCCATGCGGCCGACGTCGACCTCGACGGTCTCGTAGTGGCGGTCGACGAAGCTCTTCATCTCCGGCAGGTCCATGGTCGCGGCCAGGATCCGGCAGTCGCCGCACCAGTTGCCGCCCAGGTCGATCAGCAGCAGCTTGCCGGAAGCCTTCGCCTTGGCTTTCGCGGCGGCCACCTTGGCGCTGGCGGCCTTGGCGTCGGCGTCGCCCTTCTCGTCATACGGATAGGGCAGCGGCGTCTTGAGCTGGGTGAAGCTGGCGATCGAAACCTTCGGAGCCTTGGCCGGCGCCGCGGCGGCGGGAACGGCCAGGGCGAGCGCGACGGCGGCTGCGGCGGCGATACGGAACATGGCGGACTCCAAGGATCTGGCAGAGCTTAGAAGGGGAACTCGCGCGCGGATTGCAAGCGGCCACGTGCGCGCACCAACCGCGCCTGCGTCTTCTTCCTGGTATCGACGCAACGCGCAGCGCGGTTAGGATGGTTGCAAGTCCGGGCTGCTAAGCAGGTCCGACGCATCGGGGGACCTGCCATGCCCGAAGCGGCGCTCGCCGCCTCCGCGAAGCTCTATCGGCCGAAGCTCGCCACCACCCTGGCGGAGGGCTACGGCCTCGTCGCCCTGCGCCATGACGCCATGGCCGGCCTCACCGTCGCCATCGTCGCTCTGCCCCTTTCCATGGCCATCGCCATGGCCTCGGGCGTCTCGCCGGACCGCGGTCTATACGCCGCCATCGTCGGCGGCTTCCTGGTTTCCGCCCTTGGCGGCAGCCGCTTCCAGGTCGGCGGCCCGGCCGGCGCCTTCATCTTGCTGGTCTCGGCCACGGTCGCCCAGTTCGGCGTCGACGGGCTGCTGCTGGCGGTCCTGCTGTCCGGCGCGATGCTGACCCTGCTCGGCCTGTTGCGGCTGGGGAGCCTGATCCGGCACATCCCCCACGCCGTCACCGTAGGCTTCACCGCCGCGATCGCGGTCACGATCCTGGCCAGCCAGTTGAAGGACCTCTTTGGTCTGCGCCTGGCGACCCCGGAGCCCGGGCCGGTGCTCCCCAAGCTCGCCGTCCTGGCGCAGGCGGCGCCGAGCGCCAATCTCGCGGCCTTCGCCCTGGCGCTAGGGGTGATCGCCGTCACCCTGACGATCCGCAGGCTTCGTCCGCTTTGGCCCTCGATGCTGGTGGCGGTGGCCGCCGCGTCGGTGCTGGCGGCGTTTGGAAACCTGCCGGTCGAGACCATCGGCAGCCGGTTCGGCGGCATCCCGCACGGCTTGCCGGCGCCGCACCTGCCGCAAATCACGGCGGCCAGGCTGCTGGCGATCCTGCCGACCGCGCTGTCTTTCACCCTCCTGGGCGGGATCGAGTCCCTGCTCTCGGCGGTCGTCGCCGACGGCATGACCGGGCGCCGGCATCGTTCGAACATGGAACTCACCGCCCAGGGCGTCGCCAACATGGCCTCGGCGTTGTTTGGCGGCGTTGCGGTGACCGGCACGATTGCGCGCACGGCCACCAACGTCCGGGCCGGAGCCCGTAGCCCGGTCGCGGGCATGCTGCACGCCGTGTTCCTGCTGGCTTTCATGCTGCTCGCCGCGCCCCTGGCCAGCTATGTGCCGGTCTCCGCGCTGGCCGGTGTCCTGGTGGTGGTGGCCTGGAACATGGCGGAGAAGGCCGAGGCGGCGCGCCTGCTCCGGAGCCCGCGGACCGGCGTGGTGCTCGCCGTCACGTTCGGCCTCACGGTGCTTCACGACCTCACGACCGGCATCGCCGCCGGATGCCTGGCGGCCGGACTGCTCTGGCTCATCCCCCGCGTGTGGACTGCAATCACAGCGTTCTTCAAACCCGCGTAACCGGAATTGAAGCGGCGCCTCAGGGGGTCTAGGTTCCGCGGAACATACAATCCGAAAATTCCCTGGGGGACTGCATGCGTAAATTGACCACCGCGGCGACCATCGTCGGCCTCGTCGCCTCCCTCGCCGCCGCGGGCCCCGCCGCCGCCCAGTACGGGATGGACAAGAAGGGGCCGAAGAACGCCGCGACGCCTGAGCTCCCCAGGTGCGACAAGCCGCTGGGCCGGGCCGGAATCCGCGAGCCGGAGAACCAGTGGTGGACGGCGCTCGGCCTCTCCAATCCGGAGTCGCTGCTGAAGCTGTTCGCCGCGCGCTCCAACTGCCTGCGCATCGTCGACCGCAATGCGGGCCTCGCCATGCGCAACCAGGAGGCCGACCTGGGCGCCAGCGGCGACCTGCGACGCGGCTCGAACGTCGGCAAGGGCCAGGTGGCCGGGGCGGACTTCTTCCTGATCCCCGACATCGCCAACTCCAACTCCAACTCCGGCGGCAATGCGCTGGGCGCGGTCGCCGGCGCGTTCGGCAACCGGCTGGGCGGCTTCGGCGCCCTGGCCGGCAGCGTCCGCACCAAGAAGTCGGAAGCCCAGGCGCTGATCACCCTGGTCGACGCGCGCACCACCGAGCAGCTCTATGTCGCCGAGGGCGTGGCCCAGAAGACCGACGTCTCGTTCGGCGCGGGCGGCGGCGGCTACGGTTGGTCGGGCTTCGCGGCGGCGGCCGGCGGCGGCTACGCCAACACCGAGATCGGCAAGGTGATCACGGCGGCTTATTTCAACGCCTTCGTGGACCTGGTCGGCTACCTGCAGCGCAGCGGGCCGACGGGCGAGCAGGCCAGCCAGGCCGCCGGCATCCAGGCCTATTCGGTCCGGCAGGCCGTGGTCATGCGCCAGGCCGCCTCGCCGCAGGCCAAGCAGGTGCGCAGCTTCAACCCCGGCGACCTCGTCTATCCCACCGGCCAGAAGAACGGCATCTGGTGGGAAGTGGACGACGAGAACGGCAACCGCGGCTGGGTGACCTCCACCACGATCTCCCCGCGCGGCTGAGGATTTCTTAGCGGAACTGACTTTCGCGGCAGGGGTTGAGGCGGTCGAACCCTCAACCCCGGAGCCGCCATGTCCACCGACAACATTCTCGACGTGAAGAAACGCCTCTGGAAGGCGATCGGCGAACGCCACGGGACCGGCATGCTCGGCATGATGGACTCCGGTCACCACTTCCAGCCGATGACCGCCTTCGTCGAGGAGGAGGCGCGACAGATCTGGTTCTTCACCCGCAAGGAGACCGACCTGGCCCAGGCGGCGACCGGTGGCCTGGCAATGTTCGTCATCCAGACCGGCGACCTGCAGGCCTGCCTCGGCGGGCGGCTCAGCGCGGCCTTCGACCGCACACGGATGGACAAGTACTGGAACAGCGTGGTCGCGGCCTGGTACCCGGGCGGCAAGGACGATCCGAACCTGACCATGCTGCGCCTCGACCTGGAGGACGCCGAGGTCTGGATCAGCGCGAACCCGGTGAAGTTCGCCTGGGAGATCGCCAAGGCCAATGCGACCCACACGACCCCCGATGCGGGCGACCAGGCGCACATCGATTTCCACTGAACGCCGGCGGGACTTCAGCGTCGCCGGACAGTGATTCGGCGGCGCATCCTGCGTTCAGACATGAGTCCGCCTGGGATTCGGACGTTCTAAACCGTCCAGTTATTCTCAGGTCGACTTCCCGACGAAAGCGCGGGCCGCAAAATCATCACGGCTCGACGCAATTCGTATGCTCATTTCTATCTTTCGGCGGAAAGTGTCGAGTACTCGACAGTTTTTGCGTCTGCGCATCGATACCTTGAAACCCAAGCCGCATAGCGGCGTTTCGTATCCCCATGCAC
>JBOHKZ010000016.1:0-7114 GCA_050729355.1 Phenylobacterium sp.
CGAACCCCATGGGTCCCGGCTCACCGCTTCGCGGCGTCCGGGATGACCCAGGACTGAGAGACCAGGGGCTATCGTCCCGCCGTGAACACCGAGTCGAAGCAGCCCACGATCAGCCGCCGCGCGTCGAACGGCGGCTCTCCAGAACCGTCCAGCCGCCCGCTTTCATGCAGCCTGGCCTCGCCCGCTTCGAGGCTCGCCCTGTCCGGCCAGATCTTCCAGGAAAACACGATCTTCTCGCCGGGCTTGGCCTGCACCGCGCGGCGGAAATCGGTCACCTTGCCGTCGAGCACGCTGTCCTCCCAGGCCTCGACGATCTCGATGCAGCCGTAGTCCTTCAGGATCTCCGCACTCATCGCGGCCCACTTCAGATACTCGGCCCGCTTGTCCTCCGGCACCGGGGTTACGAAGCCCGTGACGTACATCGGTAAGCTCCCTGCGGTTTGCGCTGCCCGCAGTATGTCGGCTCCGCCCCGCGATGAGAAAGCCGATCGTCGGCCCCGTCAGGGCGGGAGATCGGTTCCCGCCCTGACGCGTCCCTTGGCGCTCAGACGATCCAGCCGTTGCTGACGTTGACGTTGATGTGTTGGAGGGCCGTCACATCGTTGTCGGCGTCCACCAGGGTGAAAGCGAAGTCGAGATTGGCCTGCTGCGTCCCGGAGGTCGTCTGGATGAAGCCGATGTCGGTGATCTTCAGCACATCCTGCTCGTTGCCGAACGAGGCCGCGTTGAAGGCCTGGAAGTTGAACGTATCGGTGAGGTTGTCGGGATCGTTGCTGTCGATGGCGCTGCCGCCGTTGACCCCCACACCGGGGTTCAGGTTGATGGCCTGACCAGACAGCCCATTGGCGGACTGCATGATCTGGACGCCCTGGATCTCGAAATGCTCGCCGGCGATGTTGTAGTCGTTCGACTCCAGGATCACGAGGCCGTCGTTACCGTCCAGGATGAACTCCTGATACGGGGTCGGCGCGTCCTGAGTGGCAGGCTTGTTGTCGCCCTTGAAGATGTCCCCGTTATCGACGGCGACCGCTCGCGTGATCTCGACCCCGGTGACGCTGTCCTTCAGGTCGAGGATCATGATCAGATCTTCGCTCGTACCAATGCCGTCGAACTTGAGGACAAGGCCGTCCGCCGTCGCCGTCGGGACAAGCCGCTCGTGCTGGATGCCGGCCGTACCGGGATCGACGTCGACGTCGGGATCGCTGAGGACGTTCGAGTTGAAGAAGCGCAGCGTCAGCACCTCGTCCTGCTGTATCGTGTCGCCGGCCACACCATTGGTGCTTGAGGTGGCGCTGACCCAGGTCTCGTTGGTGTTGGTCACCATGTCGTGGGGCGTCGAGTCCTCCCCGGCGCCGTTGAACGCAACATCGGCGGAAGACCCCTGACCGTTGTCCGTGAAGCTGAGCGGGAGCGGGTTGGTCCGCGCGTTGCCCGTGAACTGCACATAGAAGTCCTCGTCCACGGCGGCCGTGGCCGGATTGTCCTTGGACAGCTCGGAAATCACGACAAGCGGCTGACCTGAGTTGCCGTCGGGATTCCTGACCGAAGCCTGGCTGCTATGCAGCACCGACTGCGAGAACCCTTCGACCGTATCGGTCAGGGTGACCTTGAACTGGTCGGTGGTCTTGTTGAACTCAAGCGTCCCGCCCGCCGTCGCGTCCTGCACGCCTGTTGTGAGCGGGTCTCCATCGTAGTGGAAGGTGAAGTTGAACGTCGCAGTGGTGGCGCTTTCCGACACGAGCGACACGCTCGTGTTGGTGATCGCAGCGGACGGCGGACCCGTGACGGTTCCGGTCAGGCTGAGCTGGACGCCGGACGTGTTGGCGTCGCCGTCGACGAAGTCGGAGCCGCCGGCCGTATAGAACGCGGCCGCATGGCCGTCGGAGCCGAGGTCGTAGCCGAAGTTCCCGGTGACGAACTGGTTGACCGCATTGCCCAGATGCGCGGGAGCCGCCGGCGTGGCCGACGACGCGACCGTGATCTGCGGGCCGTCATCCTGGAACTTGAACTGGCCGCCCACATTGGTCGGGGCGGTCGTCACCTGGTCGCCGTCCCTGTCGGTATATGTTGCGGTGATCTGCACCGCGCCCCCGGCGATCGAGGCCATCTCGTCAAAGGCCGCGGCGGTGCTGCCGGCGGTGGCGTGCTGAACGGCGAGATGCGCGGCGATGTAGCCGACGCCGCTGCCATCAACGGTGAGCGCGAAGGCGATGGCGCCGTTCGGATTGGCGGTGTCGCCGCCAGGAAGCTCGTTGCCGACGCGCCCGAGAACCAGGCCCGCCAAGGCGCCCGTGCCGTTGTAGAGGAAGACCTGCGTGCCGCCGTCGGATGTGCTCAGGCCCGACGCCGTCCCGTTCGACACCGACAGGGCGTAGGTCGTCGAGTCGGAGGACGCCTGGCCGTCTGCGCCGAAGCCGCCGCCCGTCAGGCTGACCACCGACGCCGCGCCCTTGGCGAAGCTGATGACGGGGTCGGCGATCGCATTGAACTTGGCCGCGACGGCGGCCGGAAGCGCGCCAACAACGACATCGTCCGCGCTGTTCGGGTCAGCTGCGACGTTCACTCCGGCGGTTTCGTCAACGACGACGGCGACGTTCAACGCGGCGGTAGGAACGCTCGGAGCATCGTCCTTGAACACGAGGTTCTGACCGATGTTCAGAATGGCCGCATCGTGGTCGCCGTCGGCGTCGGTGATGGTCGCCGTCAGCTTGACGAGATCGTCCGCGGCCAGCGTTGTGGACTGGTCCGGTCCGGTGTTGGGCGTGTGGATCACGGCCCGCTGCTGATCGAGCGTCACGTTACCGAGGGCGTCCACACTGACCTTGAACACCAGATCGCCGTCGGTCGCGGTACGGCCTTCGATAACGCCCCCTGCCGTCTTCGACAGGACCACGTTTTGGCCGCTCGCCGTGTCGACCAGGCCCGACGCGCCTGCGACGGCGCTCAAGGCGTAGGTGACGCCGGCGGCGCCGGCTCCGTCAGTCCCGAAATCGGGGGTGAACGCGGTCGAGAAGTCAGCGCTGTTGTCGGTCGCCAGCACCGTCTCGTCGACCGTCAGGGTCGGCTCCGTGCCCGAAACGACAATCGTCGGGGCGTCATCGTCCACCCCGATGTCGTCGCCGATCGGCGTGGTGATGACCGCGGCGACCCGCAGGATGTCCGAGAAATCGACCGTGTCATCAGGGTTGTTGGGGTCGGTGTGAGCCAGGGGCGTGAAGGTGATGCTTTCCACCTTTGCGCTGCTGTTCGCTGGGTTGTTCCCCTCGATGTAGAACGCCGCGACAAGGCTTCCGCTTGAGGCGTCGACGCTGCTGGTGGTCGCCAGCACGACCTTTCCGTTCATGGCCGACCACAGGTAGATGCTCTGGCCGCCGACGGTTTGCAGCGGAACGCCGGGGGAGATGAAGACCTGGTCTCCGTCGAGGTCATTGCCGGTGCTGTCGGAGAAGAACAGCTTGCCCACGGTTTCGCCCGCCGTGGCGTCCACGCTGACGAGATTGGGTGCGCTCGCCCCCTCCACCCGCGCAGCGAACGCCATCTGCTGGTCGGTCAGCAACGTGGGCGAAAGAGCGTTGAGGAAGTTCAGGAAATCGGCGTCGAGGCTGCCGGTGAGTATATCGTTTCCGGGGCCGCCGACTGTGGTCACACCCACCGGGACATCATTGTTGTCGAGCTGTATGCCAGTGGTCTGGTCGAGGATCAGGTCGCCATTGATTGTGATGGTGACAGACATAGTCGTGCCTCCGAGACAGCAAGGGTCGCGGCCGGACTGAACCGAGGCTCAGCGGCGTCTTGCGCGACGTTCGTGGAAGTGGATGAGAAGGGGCGATCACGCCCCTAGGCGCGAGCGATCCGTCAGGATCGCTTGGGTCTTAAGCCCCGTCGTGGGCGCGTTCGGGCGTTCCCCGGGAAGTGCCGGGGCGTCGTCGTTGCTCTTGAGGCAAGCATGCAGCACCTCCGCGTGGAGGTCGCGCAAGTCGAAGTCGCGGATATGGTAAGTATCCAGCTACGACGCGCGGGCGACCACGCTAGATTGGACCTAGCAAAGTTCTACGCCACTTCCCCGCACGCTACAGATTACTTAGCCAGATTTTGACATAACAGCAATATCAATAATCGCTGATACATGGATATGTCCATATGTATGGAGGAAACCCAAATGCAACCCCAGATGTTGGGCAGCACGTGCGTCATACTCAATCTAAACGGGAATGTAATATTCTTTAACTTACTATGTGTGGTTGCTTGCTGGATCCGGCGGCAACCTCACGCCGAAGCCGGCAAGCAGATATCGCCGACGCCCGCACAGGCGCGGTGGGAGCGGCCTTCTCCAGCTCGAACCGCCAGGCCGTCAGTTCCACGCCGCGGGCTGGAAGATCTCGACCACATTGCCCGAGGGGTCTTCGGCGAGGATCTGAGCCCCGCCGGGGCCCCTGACGATGTCGTTGCGGAACTTCACGCCCTGGCCGCGCAGGCGCTCGACCTCGAGGCCGATGTCCTCGACGAGGAACTGGAAGCGGTTCCAGCCGCCGGGCTCCGGCTGCCGGCCGTCCGGCATCGGCCGGCCCGCCGAGGCCGCCTTGCCGCTCAGGAGCAGCCTGAGCGGGCCGCGCTCTACCGAGGCGAAGGCCGGCGAGGCATTGAGTTGCACGCTGAAGCCCAGATTGCCGACGTACCAGTCCACGGACTCCTGCACGTCGCCGACCATGTACCGAACATTCACAAGGCTCTCACTCATGGGTTCCTCCTTGGGGTGATGCGTCGCTCAGGGCGCGAGGGTGCGTCTGAGCAGGCTCTGCAGGGCGGCCAGGATGGCCGCGCGGTCGGCTCCGCCGGCGACGGCGTCGGCGGCTTCGTGGATGACGGCGAACAGCAGCCGCGCCGTGGGCTCCGGATCGACCGGCCCGAAGGCCCCGGCCTCCTGGCCCGCGCGGATGACGGCAGAGAGCCGCAGGATGGCGTTGTCGGCCAACGGCCGGCGCTGGGCGAACTCCGAGTGGAACAGCACCTCGCCGATCTCGTGGCGCGACATGGTGAAATCGATGAACGCGACCGCCTGCGTTTCCACAAGGCTCGGCCAGTCCACCGGTCCGTCGATCTCGGTCGGAAGGGGATTGGACTCATCGAACGCCGAGACCAGCCGGCCCCGGATCGCCTCGAGCAGATCGTCCCAGGTCGGGAAGTAGAGAAAGAAGGTGCCCTTCGCGACGCCCGCCTCGCGGACCACGTCCTCCACCCGCACCCGCGAGCCGTGGGTCTGAATCAGCCGCTCGGCGGCCTCGACGATTTCCAGTTTCCGCGCCTCAGGGTGGAGACGCCGGCGCAGCGGCTTGTCCATCGGTCTCTCTCTAGTGACCGAGGGTCATTAACTACTGACCAACGGTCAGTGTCAAGTGGGTTGGGCGGCCGGCAGCCCTTCCTGCTCGTCATGGCCCGGCTTGTCCGGACCACCCATGATCTCCGCCTCGGCGGGTTTGCCTGAGCGGTTCCGCGTCTATGGGTCCCCCGGACAAGCCGGGGGGTGACGAGCATTTGGTGGCGATCCTCAGTGCGCGGTCTGCGAGTGCTGACCACCGGGCCGGCAGATGTCAGAGAGAGCGTCGCCGGTCATCTGCGCCTGGCCGTTGGCGGCCATCGCCATGTCGCCCAGCGAGATGATGCCGACCAGCCGCTTGTCCTTGTTGAGCACCGGCATGCGCCGCAGCTGCAGCTCGCCCATGTTGCGCAACACCTCGCCGATCTCCTGGTCGTCGTAGCAGTACTTGACCTCGGCGTTCATCACGTCGCCGACCCTGGCGTTCGGCCCCTTGCCCAGCGCCACCCCGCGGATGGCGATATCGCGGTCGGTGATCATGCCCACCAACCGGTCGTTCTCGCTGACCGGCAGGACGCCGGCGTCGAGGCGGGCCATCGCCTGCGCCGCGTCGGCGATGGTGTCGTTGGGATCCGCAAGCTGGACCTCGCGGGTCATGCATTCGCTCACTCTCATGGCATCCTCCTGTGGGTGATCTTCCGGGGCGATCCCCAGCGCCCAACGCACGCCGAGCGCGGCCTGTTGCGACCAAAGCGCCAGGACGCTCGACATCATGTCCGCGCCCGCCTGGCCCAGGGTCAGGGCGTGCGCCTGCGACGAGGCGACGGCGGCGGCGTAGCAGCGGAACGGGGCCAGCCCGGCCTCCGCCGGCGCGTCGATGGGGCGGCTCTCGGCGGTCATCGGACGGCCTCCGGCTCGTGCTTTAGCGCGCCCCCCGCTCGGCCCCATCTGCTGAACCCACGGCGGCTGGCGGGGTTCGCCCGGCTCGGAAGCACATTGCGGTGATCCGCCCGCGGGACCCACAACGCGGCGGTTCGAGCTTGACTGACGGCGTTCGTCCGGTGAAATCGCGCCGGGGCAAAAACACCCGGGGAAAATCATATGCGTAAACTCATCGTGCTCGCCGCGGCCGCTTCGGCGCTGCTGGTCGGCTGCAACACCGTGGCCGGCGCCGGCAAGGACGTCGCTTCGGTTGGCAAGGCCGTGACCTCAACCGCCAACGACGTGAAGAAGTAGGCGGCTAAAGACCCACGAACACAGGGGCGGGAATACCGCCCCAAGGGGTGCGGCGGATGGGCCCGGGCGGCTTCCATTCGCCGCCCCTTGCGCCCATATGGGCAGCCATGGCTGAGATCATTCATCCGCTGAAGCGGTCGATCTTTCGTGGCGTCCAGGGCCATTGCCCGGCGTGCGGCAAGAGCCCGCTTTTCTGGAGATATCTCAAGGTCAACGGGCGCTGCGACGCCTGCGGCCATGACCTCGCCCGCTATCCGGCCGACGACGGCCCGGCCTATCTCACGATCCTGCTGGTCGGCCACCTGATCGTGGCGCCGCTGCTGTTCTTCCCGATCGTGTGGCGCAGCCCGCCGATGTACTCCCTGCCGATCATCCTGATCCCGCTGGCGGTGCTGACCCTGCTGATCCTGCCGCGGGTGAAGGGCGGCTGGATCGGCATGATGTATGCGCTCGGCGTCAAGGACAGCGACGCCCACCTGCACACCGCCGACGCCGCCGACTGATCCGGTTTAGCGGAACCTCCACCGTACCCGACCGTTTGGCCCCCCGGGTCGGGGTTGGAAC
>JBOHKZ010000017.1:0-6118 GCA_050729355.1 Phenylobacterium sp.
GTTCCCAGTCGCAGGCCATGGCGCGCGAGAGATAGGCCTCGGCATCGGCCAGTTCATAGGGATGCGGAATGGAGACCGTGCGGGCCGCCACGTTGAAATCGTTGGCGAGTTCGGCCAGCCGTTCGGCGTCGTTCCTGACGGCGCCGCGCAGCACCAGCCGCTCGGTGGAGACGACGGGGGAAACTTCGATCGCGCACATTTTCTACCTCCCGGCCCTCTTCGGGGCCCAAAACGAAAAGCGGGGAGCCCGGCTGACCGGACTCCCCGCTTAGGTTCGTCTGTCCGGTCCGCCTGTTTTCACTGGGCGGAACCGGAGAAAGAGTGGTTCCGCTTACTTGGTGTCGGCCTGCATGGCCGGAATCACGTTCACGTAGGTGCGGTCGTCGCGCTTGGTGATGAACTTCACTGCGCCGGTGGCGGTGGCGAAGAGGGTATGGTCGCGACCAAGGCCCACATTGTCGCCCGGCCAGAATTTGGTGCCGCGTTGACGCACGAGGATGTTGCCGGCGAGCACCGCTTCACCGCCGAACTTCTTCACGCCGAGGCGCTGACCGGCCGAATCGCGACCGTTGCGCGAGGAGCCGCCTGATTTCTTGTGAGCCATGGTGCTCTCCTACTCTCGAGCCGGCCGATTTAGGCCGACTTGTCCTTCTTGGGGGCGGCGGCCTTCTTGGGGGCAGCAGCCTTTTTCTCGGTGGCTTCGGCCTTCGCAGGCGCGGCCTTCTTCTCGGCGGCGGGCTTTGCAGCCTTCGCGGGCGCTTCAGCCTTGGCGGCCGGAGCCGCCTTCGGGGCCGGAGCGGCCTTCGCCTTCGGGGCCTTCGCCGGAGCGGCGGCCTTGGACGTCTGGACCTTGCGGGCCGCGGCGGCCTCGACTTGGGCCTGCGGGCTCACGAACACCAGGCCACGGGCCCGGGCGTCGAGTTCGGCCTTGGTGGTCATGTCCACCGTGCCGTCCCACTTGGTTTCCTTGCCGCCGGCCGCGATGCCGGTCACGCGCAGCACGCTTTCGTGCTGGCGGTGGCCGCGCGTACGGCGGTAGCCCTGGCGACGGATCTTCTTGAAGATCTTCACCTTCTCGTCCTTGCGGGTCTCGATCAGGGTCGCCGAAACACTCGCGCCGGCCACGGTCGGAGCGCCCAGGGTCACGGCGTCGCCGTCACCCAGCATGAGCACTTCGCCGAACGCGACGTTCGCGCCAGGTTCGCCAGCCAGCTTTTCGACCACCAGCACGTCACCGGGTTGGACCCGGTACTGCTTGCCGCCGGTCTTGATCACCGCGTACATCGTTCGCGCCTTCAAACTTCGTATTTGTGCAAAACGGAATGCGCCCGCGAGATAGCCCGCGGGCGAGGGGCGGGACTTATACGCATGAGAAGCGGAGTGTCAACGAAGTCCGGGCGGGATTCCGCCGGGCGGACGCTCAGATAGCCAATGGGGTGAAACGGCCACGGTTGGCCAGCTCGATCTCCAGCTCCCGCGCGGCCATCCCCTCAGGGCTGTTCAGGATGGCGCCGGCCGCGTCCGCCGACATGCCGTCCTCCAACAGCGTCCCGACGCTCATGCTGAAGATCGTCTGGTAGAGCTCGCCGTTGATGCGGTTGACCAGGGCCGCGCCGGTGGCGGCGGGCGCGGCCTGCACCTCGATCAGCCAGGGCATGCCGTCGGCGTCGACCAGCACGTCCAGCCCGAAGAGCTTGAGGGCGAACGAGCGCGCCGGGGCCAGCGCCGCCTGGCGTGCGAACAGGCCCTCGCGTTTCAGCAGCCGCAGGAACCAGGCGACCAGCTCGCCGATCCGGCCGGAGACCGCCTCGGCGTCCAGGCCGTCGGCCTGCATGCGCCGCTTGAGCGCCGAGATGCTCCAGATCGAGCCCACGTCGTCGAGCTCGGCGTCCTGGCTGATCACCAGGCTGGGATGGCCCTTGTGCAGCGCCGTGTTGGTCACGTGCATCGAGATTTCGGCCAACCGCTCGGGCCGGGGGTCGTAGGGCTCCGGCGCGAACCGCACGACGCCCTCGGTATAGACGTAGGCCCGGAGCGGCTCGACGGAGGTGACCAGGCCGTAGACCCGCAGGTGGCCCTTGCGGCCGTCCACCAAGTAGGGCCGGTCGATATAGCGCTGCACCACCACGTCCGTGCGATCCAGCGCCTCGGCCACGTCGGCGACGACCGAGATGCCCTGGCCGCCGGAGCCGCGGATTGGCTTGACGATATAGAGTACGCCCGGCGGCTGGGCCCTGGCGAAGGCGATGAGCTCCGCGCGCTCCTCGGGCAGGTTGAACGACTCGGGCGCGCGTCCGCCCACCGGGTCCTCCGCCAGGCCCTTGCGCAGCAGGCCGCTCAGGCGGGACTTGTCGACCAGGCTGTACCACTCGTGGAACGAGGTCGCCTGGTCGCGCTTCAGCAGCGAGGACGGCACCAGCAGGGTCTGGCGGTGGAAACGCTGCATCAGCTCGTGGGCGTAATGGTCGGCGGCCAGCGGCCGGCCGCGGTCGCGCAACAGGTTCATCATGCCGCGCATGGCGGGCCACTGGTTGGCGCCGTCCAGCGATCCGCGCATGAGGATCGTTTCATAGGCCTTCGCCGCCTCGTCGCGCCGGCCCAGCCGGTGCAGCAGCAGCCCTTGCTGGGCAAAGGCGTCGGTGGATCCCGTCGCCGTCGCCATCTGGCTGAACGCCTCCAGCGCGCCGGGCCAATCGCCCTGGGCGTAGAGGCAGAGCCCGAGGTTGGGCAAGGCGAAGGCGTCGAGAGGGTTGAGCGCCAGCACCTTGCGCAGTGCGGCTTCCGCCTCGGCGAAGTCCATGCAGCGCAGGTAGGCATTGGCCAGCAGCGAGGCGACTTCCAGCGACGTCGGGTCGGCGGCGGCCAGGTCGCGCAGTTCGCGCCGGGCGCGCTCGCCGTCGGCCTCGATCATCGGCCGGTAGGTGTCGGTGATGGAGGTGGCGCTCAAGCTGCCTGCTCGCCGGCCAGCCCGCGCCCGATCTTCAGCACCTGGTCGGCCAGGGCCGCGATGTCGCGGCGGTCGGTGCGGTGGTTGACGATGGCCGCCCGGATGGCGGTCTTTCCGTCGATGCGGGTCAGCGAGGGCGCGGCGAGACCCAGCATATGCAGCCGCCCGACGATGGCCTCGTTCAAGGCGTCGACCTCGCCGGCCGCTCCACGATAGCGGAAGCAGACGATGTTGAGCTGCACGGGGGCCAGCAGTTCGAGTTCCGGCTCGGCGGCGACCCGCACGCCCAGCTCGGCGGCCAGGTCGCAGGTGCGCTGGATGCTCGCCCCCAACGCCTCGGTCCCGAAGGTCTTGAGCGTGAACCAGGTCTTCAGCGCGCGGAAGCTGCGCGACAGGTCGGGGCCGTAATCGCAGGGCCACCAGTCGCCGCCGGCCAGCCCCGCCTCGCTTCGCCGCAGATAGGCGTCGTCGCCGGCGAAGGTGCGCCGCTGCAGATCGCCGTCGCGCACCAGGATGAAGCCCGCGTCGTAGGGGACCTGGCCCCATTTGTGCCAATCGAAGCCGATGGAGTCCGCCCGCTCGATCCCGGCCAGGCGCGGCGCGAGCTTGGGGGCCAGCATGGCAAGCGCGCCGAACGCCCCGTCGACGTGGAAGTGAAGCCCTTCGCGTGCGGCGACGTCGGCGAGGCCGGCCAGGTCGTCGACGGCGCCCACGTCCACCGTCCCGGCCGATCCCACCAGGCAGAACGGCCGAAACCCCTTCGCCCTGTCCGCGGCGATGGCCGCCTGCAGGGCGTCGAGCCGGATCGCGTGGTCCGGGCCGACCGCCACGCGCCGCAGCTGCCCGCTGCCGATGCCCGCCATGTCGAGCGCCGCCCCGACGCAGCCATGCACCGCGCTGGAGGCGTAGGCGGTCAGCTGGCCGAACGCCGGGTCCACGCCTTCGGTACGGCTCTGCGGCCCCAGCGCCCGGTTGCGCGCGATCAGTACGCCCAGGAAGTTCGCCTGCGAGGTGCCGGTGAGGAACAGGCCGCCCGCGCCCGGCGGGAACCCGAAGATCTGCCGCGTCCAGGCCAGCACCTGCTGCTCGACCTCCAGCGGCATGTGATCGCGCCCGCCGAGGTTCGAGTTCATGCCCGCCGACAGCATCTCGGCCAGCATGCCCACCACGGTGCCGCCGCCCTGCACCCAGCCCATGAAGGCCGGGTGGGCGTTGCCGCTGGAATAGGGCAGCACCTCGTCGGCGAAGCGCGCATAGACGGCTTCCAGATCCGACCCTGCGGTCGGCAGCGGCTCGCGGAAGCCGGCGCGCAGGTCAGCCGGCGGCTCGCGCCAGACCGGTCCGTCGCGCAGCCCCTGCATGTGGTCGATCATTTCGTCGAGCATGCGCCGGCCCTGGGCGCGCACAGCGTCCCAGTCGGTCGGATCGAGGTTGGAGCCGTCAAACGCTCCCATCTGCCCTGGGCCTTTCGTCGTCTTCGACGGCGTTAGGGCTCAGCGGGCGATTTGTCGAGGCGCCGGGCTGTCGCGCGATTCCTGCGCAGCGCCGCGCCTATGCTGAGGAAGCCGGCGAGCATCATCGCCCATGTCCCCGGCTCAGGAACAGCGGTCGGCACGCCACTGGGTGTAGGCACGCCGGGCGGGAAGACGCCCCCACCGCCACCGCCGCCGGTCGTGGTCGGCACGCCGCCGCCGCCGCCGCCGCCGCCCTCGGGCGAGGGCGGGACGGGCCTGTCGGTGACGACCCAGGTCTGCGGGCCCATGTCGCCGGACGGCGGCGGGACCGGGACGAACACGGTTTCAAGCGGAGAGGGCGGTGGGCCGTTCGGCGTGACGCCAGGGATCGGCGACATGATCGTCGCCGGCGGATTCTTGTCACAGCCCTCGCTGTGCAACGCGAGCGCCATGGGTTTCGACCGGCCGCCGGCCACGATCAACGGCGGCGTCGGCGCGAGCGCAACCATCATCCGGGGGGCCGCCGGCCGGGCCTTCGCCACCCGATGCACGGCCTTCTTGCGAGGCGTCATGCGCGCCCTCTGAACGGCGTGGGCCGGACGGGCGCGATGCACGCGTGGGCGAGGGGCGGCGTGTCGGGGCGCGACATAGGGGCCAGGAACCGAGACCGCGGTCGGGTTGCAATCCCTCGCCGTCGCCGGGTCCGCGGTCAACCCGCCGACCGCCGCGATGACCCCCAGCAACATTGATCTGAGAGCGGGAGCCTTGCACAAAAGCCAGTTGTACGGTCGTCCAGACAACGCTGATCGATGGTCCTGTAATAACGCTACCAAGTTCGATTTTCACATCCTGGTATAGTTTTATTAATCACGCCAATCACGCTCACGCGACTCATTTTGAGTCATCTAGACATTGCCGGCGGCATGGTTGTTCTACGCGAGATTGAAGTGTTCAGAATAAACGTAGAAGTTGTGGTGAAGCTTGTTTGCCCTCGCAGACGGGCAGAGGGGGCCACATCTCAGCTCTAGCGGTGGAGGCCGGCTCGCCGTAACCTCCAGCACAGGGGACGGCTAAGGAGCTGTCGGGATGAAATCTCTGTTTTGCGGCGCCGCCTCGATCGCGGCCGCCTGCGGCTGGGTGTCTGCTGCATCCGCCGCGACACCCTCTTCACGCCCTCACATCGACCCGCCCGGCTGGGTGATCGCCCCCGGCGAGGCGGCCTGCCGCACCGACCTGGAGCTCACCGGACGCTCCGGCGCGGTCTCGCCCGTGTCGCTGATCTCCGACGGCGGCCAGATCCGCCTGCGCTTCGCCATGGAGGAGGTCCCCGAGCGGGCGTTCCTGCCGATCCGCATCGACCAGAAGGCCTACGCCAACCTGGTCCTGCGCGGCGACGTGCCGAAGGTCGCCGTCATGGCCCTGTCCGACGAGACCCTCGCGGCCATGCGCAAGGGCGGCACCCTGCAGGTGGCCTGGCTTTCCGAGGAACCGGTGCGCGTGTCGCTGGCCGGCGCCGCCCAGGCGATCGCTGACCTGCGCACCTGCGGGACGCAGGTTTCGGCGCAGCACCGCGCCCGGCTCGACGCACAGGAGCAGGCTCGCGCCCGCGCTGCCCAGGAGGCGAGGTCCAAGGCGTTGGCCGACGAGCAGCTCGCCGCCGCCCGCGCCCAGACCGCCGCCGCCGAAGCCCAGCGCCAGCGGCTGCGCGCCGAGGCCG
>JBOHKZ010000018.1:0-7927 GCA_050729355.1 Phenylobacterium sp.
CCCGGAATGTATCGCCATCCGAGGTCTCGGCCGCTGCGATCGGCCCGGCCCACGGCGCGCCGTCGAGCCGCGCGCCGCCGAGCCTCAGCGCCAGGTCAGCGTCGTCGAACACCGCCAAGGCGACATCGCTGGCCCCAGAGCCGGCGATCGACCGGCCGGCAATCTGGAAGAGTTCGTAGGCCGCTTCGCGCGCATGGTCGCTGTCGTAGTCCAGCGCATGGGCCGCCAGCCAGTCGCCCAGGCCGCCAAGGCCCAGCAGGGCGGGGCCGTCCGCCGCTGTGTTCAGGGCCTGGGCCAGCAGGCTGACCGCGGCTTCGAAGGCCTGGATGTCGAAACCGTCGTCGGACCAGAAGCCCATCAGACTGAGGCCGCCGCGCAGCGCGCCTTGCGCCGCCGCGATACGCTCACCCTCCGCGCGGCTCGGCGCCAGGACGATCGCGCCGGTGGCCCAGGCCGCGCGGGCCACGGCCTCGTCCGCGGCGCCTGCGACGATCAGCCGGACGCCGTTTGCCACGGCCGCCGGCGGGACGATCTCCCAACCGCTCTCTCCGGACCGGGCCAGCGCGATCGCCTCGAAGATCATGGCGTCCGGCGCTCCGGCCGAGCGCGCGGCTTCGGCGGCGCGCGCGAGGCCGGGATTACGGCCCGGGTCGGCGCATGCGTCCGCGTCGCCTTCACAGCGCAGGACTGCGTCCATCACCGCCTGCAGGCGTCGTGCGAGTTCGATAGCCGTGGCCTGGGCCGCCGCCTCGCCGCGGTGCTGTGCGACGGCCAGCGCGATCTCCGGCGAGCCCGCATCGACGACACGCGGCGTGCGGCCGGCCCGGGGATGCCCGATGGCCAGGACGCCGGCGGTCAGCATTTCGGTCAGGTCGTCGCGGAACCGGGTGCGGCCGCGCACATCCTTCACCAGGCCGGCCGCCTGGGCCTTGGCGGTGAGCCCTTCCACGAATTGAGCGACAGCCTCGGCCATGTCGGTGTCCCCCCGGGCCCACTCCATCCAGGCCTCGCGGCGCGCGCCGGTCCAGTGGACGGGCGCGTTGGTCTCGATGACCCGATCCGAGAGCTCCAGAAACAGGCTCTCGAATTCCGCCTCTGACGCTTCCCTGCCCATGAGCCGACTCCGTTGCTGGAGGTTAGGCTTCGCGCGCGAGGGCGGGCAATAGATGTTGCGGTCCGACCCCCGTTCATCCCCAACATCTTGCTTCCGCGCGATGCTGGACGCTCCAGAGGCGCCCGCCTATAGTCCGCCGCGTCCAGAAGCCCCCGAGAGCCGAGCCTGCTGTGCTGAATTTCCTGCGATCGATCTTCACCTGGTGGAACGGCGGCACGTTCGGCGCCCAATTCCACATCAATCGGCGCGGCGTCTTCGTCGGCCAGGATGAACTGGGCAACCGCTACTTCGAGGCCAAGGACGCGTCGGACAGCTATGACCCGGGCCGCAAGCGCCGCTGGGTGATCTACACCGGCTACGCGGAGGCCTCGAAGGTCTCGCCCGACTGGCACGGCTGGCTGCACTACACCTTCGAAGAGCCACCGACCGTGGCGCCCTTCGCGATCAAGAGCTGGGAAAAGCCCCACCTCCCCAACCTCACCGGCACCATCCACGCCTACAAGCCCCAGGGCGCCATCTCCAAGGGCGGCGTGCGCCAGGTGGCGACCGGCGACTACGAGGCCTGGAAGCCGGAATAGGTCGGCCGATGTCCCGCCGCTTTTCCTCGATCCTGCAACGCGGCCTCTGGCTGGCGGCGCTCGCCAGCCTCGCCTCTACGGGCCTGGCCGGCGCCCAGCCCGCTCCGGCGCCGAGCGCTGCGCCTGTGACGCCCGCCGCCCCGACCGCGCCCGCGGTCCCTGCCGCAGAAGAGGCGCCGCCGATCTCGGTCCCGACCCCGCAGCCCATCGCCGTGCCGCCGATCTCCGAGAAGGAGGTTGCGCCCGCGCCCGCGCCCAAGGCGCAGGTCGAGGAAAAGGTGCTGACCGCGCCGATCCGCCGCGCCCGCTTCGACGTGGCGGTCATGCAGACCATCGACAAGGTGACGGCCGAGAGCGTCCGCTTCGAGGCCGCCGTCGGCAAGCCGGTCCGCTACAAGAGCCTGGTCTTCACGGTGAAGGCCTGCGAGCGCTCGGCGCCCGACGAGGCCATCGACGACTCTATCGCCTACCTGACGGTCGACAGCCAGCCGAGGCCACTGCCCGGCAAGCCGACGCCGCCGGCGCGCCAGGCCTTCAAGGGCTGGATGTACGCCTCGTCCCCGGGACTGAACCCGATGGAACACCCGGTCTATGACGCCTGGCTGATCACCTGCAGGGCGGCCGCGCCGGTCAGCGCCGCCGCGCGCTGAAACGAGCCCTCTGTCGCGAGCGCGTTGCCGAGCTTGCGGTGATATTCGGTGCGCGAAACTTCCAGAGCGCCGAACTGGCTGAGGTGCTCGGTCATGAACTGGGCGTCGAGCAGCCGATACCCGCCCACGATCAGCCTGGCGACCAGGTGCGCCAAGGCCACCTTCGAGGCGTCCCGCGCCCGCGAGAACATGCTCTCGCCGAAGAACGCCCCTTGTAGCGAGACTCCATAGAGACCGCCCACCAGCTGGCCGTCCTTCCAGCATTCGACGCTGTGCGCGAAGCCCTGCTCGTGCAGGCGCACGTAGAGGTCCTCGATCTCGTGATTGATCCAGGTCTCGGTGCGGCCCGGGCCTGAGGCGGCGCAGGCCAGCACGACCTCGTGGAATGCGGTGTCCGTGCGGACCTCGTAGGGCTCGGCGCGGATGGTGCGGGCAAGCCGCTTGGACACATGCATGCCGTCCAGCGGGATGATCCCGCGCCGCTCGGGATCGATCAGGAAGACCCGCGCGTCGTCCCGCGCGTCGGCCATAGGGAAGACGCCGCGGGCGTAGCAGTCGAGGAGATCGCGGGCGTCAAACTCGGCCATCGCAAGACACTTAGCGCGCGCTTGCGTCGCTCACGAGACCGATCAGGCCGTGGCCGCCGCGGCCTGCGATTTCATCCAGTTTTCCAGCCAGTGGATGTTGTAGTTCCCATCCATGATGTCGGGCTGCACCAGCAGCTCCTGGAAGAGCGCGATGTTGGTGTCGATGCCGGCCACCACCATCTCGCCCAGGCACCGGTTCAGCCTGGCGATGCACTCGTCGCGGTCGCGGCCGTGGACGATCAGCTTACCAATCAGCGAGTCGTAATAGGGCGGGATCGTGTAGCCGGCGTAGAGGGCGCTATCGAGCCTGACGCCCAGCCCGCCCGGCGCGTGGAAGTCGGTCACCAGTCCCGGCGAGGGGGCGAAGGTCTTCGGGTTCTCGGCGTTGATCCGGCATTCGATGGCGTGACCTTCGAAGACCACGTCCTTCTGGGCGAAGGACAACGGCAGGCCGGCGGCGATGCGGATCTGTTCACGGACCAGATCGATGCCGGTGATCGCCTCGGTGACCGGGTGCTCGACCTGCAGGCGGGTGTTCATCTCGATGAAGAAGAACTCGCCGTTTTCGTAGAGGAACTCGATGGTGCCGACGCCCAGGTAGCCGATGGCTTTCACGGCGTCGACGACCACCTTGCCGATCTTGGCGCGCGCCTCGGCGTCGATGGCGGGCGAGGGGGCTTCTTCCAGCACCTTCTGGTGACGCCGCTGCAGCGAGCAGTCGCGTTCGCCGAGGTGGCAGACGTTGCCGAAGCTGTCGGCGATCACCTGCAGCTCGATGTGGCGCGGCGTCTGGAGGTAGCGCTCCATGTAGACCGCGTCGTCGCCAAACGCCGCCTTGGCCTCGCCCCGGGCCGTCGAGACGGCCTCGTAGAGGTCGGCTTCGGTCTGGGCGACCTTCATGCCGCGCCCGCCGCCGCCGGCCGCGGCCTTGATCAGCACCGGGAAACCGATGTCCTTGGCGGCCTCGAAGGCCTCTTCCTCGGTCGTCACGGCGCCGTCGGAGCCGGGGACCACGGGAATGCCGGCGTCCTTCACCACCTGCTTGGCGGTGATCTTGTCGCCCATCATCTTGATGTGCTCGGGCTTGGGACCGATGAAGGTGAAGCCGTGGGCCCCTACGATCTCGGCGAACCGGGCGTTTTCCGAAAGGAATCCGTAGCCTGGATGGATCGCCTGAGCCCCGGTGATCTCGGCCGCGGCGATGATCGCCGGGATGTTCAGGTAGCTTTTGGCGGCGGGCGGCGGCCCGATGCAGACGCTTTCGTCAGCCAGCCGCACCCACATGGCGCCGGAATCGGCCTCCGAGTGCACGGCGACGGTGGAGATGCCCATCTCCTTGCACGCCCGGTGGATGCGGAGCGCGATCTCGCCGCGGTTGGCGATGAGGATTTTCTCGAACATGGCGGCTACTCGATGACCGCGAGCGGCTCGCCGAACTCCACGGGTTGGCCATCCTCCACCAGGATCTCCACGAGCTTGCCGCCCTTGGTCGCCGGGATGGGGTTCATGGTCTTCATGGCTTCGATGATCATCAGGGTCTGCCCGGCGGTCACCGTGTCGCCGATCTTGACGAACGGATCGGCGCCGGGCTGCGGCTGCAGGTAGACGCTGCCCACCATCGGCGACTTCACCAGGTCGCCGGCGGCGCGGGCCGGGGCGGAGTCGACGGCGGCAGGCGCCGCAGCCGCGGCGACCGGGGCGGCGGGAGCCAGCGCCGGCGCGGAGTGCGCCTGGGCCATGATCGGCATCGGCGCCGCGGTCAGGGTCTTGGCGACCCGGATCTTCAGGCCATCATGCTCGACCTCGATCTCGGAGAGATTCGTCTCGGTCAGGATGTCCGCCAGCTTGCGCACGAGACGCGTATCGATCTGATCGGTCGGGGGCTTAGGAGCGCCAGCCATGGAATTACCTTTGTATCTTCGTCTTGAGACTTAGCGGGAGAGGCCCGCGGCGGCCTCGACGGCCAGTTCATAGCTTGCGGCGCCAAATCCGGACACTACGCCCGTGGCCGCGAGGGAGACATAGGTCTGATGCCGGAACGCCTCCCGGGACGCAGGGTTCGACAGATGGCACTCGATCACCGGCACCCCGACCGCCTTCAGGGCGTCGAGGATCGCGATCGAGGTATGGCCATAGCCCGCGGGGTTGATCACCACGGCGGCCGCCTTCTCGCGCGCCTCCTGGATCCAGTCGATCAACTCGCCCTCATGGTTCGACTGCCGGAACACGATCTCGCGCCCCAACGCCGACGCTCGCGCCTCGCAGAGGCGTTTCACGTCTTCGAGGGTTTGGTGACCGTAAATCTCCGGCTCGCGGGTCCCGAGGAGGTTGAGGTTCGGGCCGCTCAGCACATAGATCGGTTTCGACATTCGGCTCCGCCGTCGATTCCGCCGTCTTGTACCGGTCGGGGGAGCGGGTCACAAGCTCAGGGAACGGAGGCCGCCCTGGATCTGGAGCATAATATGCGGCTGCGGCGCCTGATCTCGCCCAACAATCTTGGTCTGGTGTTGGCGACTGCCGGCGGCGTCGCGATGTGTGCCTTCATGTTCTGGCTCACATCACGCCCAAGCAACGTCTCGACGTGGCCTTCCAACTGGCGCTGCGAACAGGGCCACAGAGTCGCTATGTGTACACGTCTGCCGCACGGCCCGGCGTCAACCCAGCCCGGCCTGCTACCTTCGACATCGGAGAAAGGTCGATGAACCTGACCGTCAATGGTGAAGAACGCCGCTTCGGAGCGCTCGCGTGGCTGTCGGACCTGGTCGCGGAACTGGGCCTCGACGCGCGAAAGGTTGCGGTCGAACGCAATCTGGAGATCGTGCCGCGCTCGGCCTATGGAAAGACCGCGCTCGCCGACGGCGACCGGATTGAGATCGTGCACTTCATCGGAGGCGGCTGACATGGACGGGAACACGCAGGTTGAAGACACCTGGTCGGTGGCCGGCCGCACCTTCACTTCGCGCCTGATCGTCGGCACCGGGAAGTACAAGGACTACGCCCAGAACGCCGCCGCCGCCGAGGCCGCGGGCGCCGAGATCGTCACGGTCGCGCTCCGCCGCGTGAACCTCTCCGACCCGAGCCAGCCGATGCTGGTCGACCATGTGAAGCCCGACCGCTTCACCTTCCTGCCGAACACAGCGGGCTGTTTCACCGGCGAGGACGCCGTGCGCACCCTGCGCCTGGCCCGCGAGGCCGGCGGCTGGGACCTGGTGAAGCTGGAGGTGCTCTCCAATACCAAGCACCTGCTGCCCGACATGGAAGAGACTCTGCGGGCGCTCAAGCTGCTGATCGCGGAGGGCTTCCAGGTGATGGTCTATTGCACCGACGACCCGGTCTACGCCCTGAAGCTGGAGGAGGCGGGGGCCGCGGCCATCATGCCCGCCGCCGCGCCGATCGGCTCCGGCCGCGGCATCCAGAACTTCCTCAACCTCGGCCTGATCATCGAGCAGTCGAAGGTGCCAGTCCTGGTCGACGCCGGCGTCGGCACCGCGTCGGACGCGGTGCTGGCCATGGAGATCGGCTGCGACGCGGTGCTGATGAACACCGCCATCGCCGAGGCGCGCGATCCGATCCGCATGGCGCGGGCCATGAAGCACGCGGTCATCGCCGGCCGCGAAGCCTACCTGGCCGGCCGCATGGCCAAGCGCAGCTACGCCGATCCGTCCTCGCCGCTAGCGGGGCTGATCTGACGTCGGCTGGCGGTCCTTTGCGTCGCGGACCATCCGGCCAACGATCCGGCCCCGCTGCATTGGCAGGTATTCTTCGGAATCTACCCGGTAGAGCGCCTTCAGATAGGCAAGGTCCCACGGCGTAACGGCCTCGACGCCGCGGTCCGAGGGACAGTCCGGGTTCATGACGTCCAGGATGCTGGGAAGCTCGCCGCAGGGTCGCGGCTGGGACGGGCGTGTCAGGCTCAAGACCGCCACGTGGTCGGCTATGGCGCCGATCTTCTGGCCGGCGGTCTTTGTGGTGTCCACGACCACCAGCGCCGCGAGGAATTCGCTGCTGACATGCGACGTGAGGCGGCTTCCCGGCGAACCTCCGGCCATCGGTTCAAAAGGATCGTCGAGCTTCACCAGTCCGCCCAGATCGTTATTCGGCGACGGCCGCGACGACTTCGTGCCCGTGACGTACCAGGCCTGAATAGGGCGATTGATTGTGGCCAGCCGCTTGGCCTGGGCGGCATAGTGGAAGCCCAATAGCTGGGGACGCTGGCGGCGGACCTTGTCCAACAACGCCTGCGGCTGGTCGGTGAAGATGATCAGCAGGTTCATCTTGCAGGCCGGCTTCCTGCTCGTTGGCGCGCCGACCTGGGAGGCGACCTCCGCGACCCGCTTCGAGACGAAGGTGTTGAAGGCTTCGGGCAGGCCCGCCGTCACCGGACACGGCGCAGACCCCCACCGCGTGAGCTGGTCGATGCGCCCCGGCGCGCCGTGCGACTGGACGAACTTGAAGACGATGCTCGGAAGCCGCTTCGCATCGGGCTGGCTGGGCGCGACGACCGTCAGACCCTCGAGCGTCGTATTCGGAGAAACCGCGGGAGCCTGAGCGTTGGCGCTGCCCGGGAAGGCGGGCATGAACGCCGCGACGAAGAGCAGAGCCGAAAGGACCGCCCTCGGCGCCATTCGGCTAGTCCGCGATTTGCGGTTTGAACTTGGCGTGGCAGGCCGAGCAGGTGTCGGAAAGCGCGTTGGCGGCGGTCGAGAGCGCCGCGCCGTCCTTGGCGTTGGCGGCGGTCAGCGCGGTGGTGGACTCGTCGGCGAAGTCCTTGACGAACCCGCGCCACTCCGGACCGGCCTTGGCGCGCCCGGCGTCGTTCAGGTTCGCCGCCACTTCTTTGAGCTTGAGCGCCGCGTCGGCGGCTTCCTTCCAGCGGGCGTCGGGGATTTTCGCCGCGTCGGGTCCATTCGCCGGATCGGCGTCGCCGCCTACGGAGAAGAGGACGTTGGAAGCCGGTTCGACCACCTGCTTCATCTCGGCCTTGACGGTGAGCTCGGC
>JBOHKZ010000019.1:0-7873 GCA_050729355.1 Phenylobacterium sp.
GGATGAAATAGCAGTGCAGCGAGTGGCAGAGGCGGTTTTCGACGGTCTCGTAGGCCGCCAGCAAGGACTGCGCGATCACCTGGCCGCCGAAGATCCGGCCAGGCGAATTGTCCGGCGTGATCCCACGAAAGAGGTTCACTTCCAGCCGCTCCAGCTGAAGCGTCTCGGTCAGGTTCTCGGTTTCCATGGCGGGCCGTCAGTCATGTTGCATGTGCGAAGGCGGCTGGATTACGCGCCACCACCGGCTGCGGCAAGGCTTGACGGCGCGGCGCTCTGACGCCCTTTGACGCTCCATGCCGTTCGACGCATCCGTCCTGACCATGTTCCCCGAGGCCTTTCCGGGTCCGCTGGGCGTCTCGCTGATCGGGACCGCCTGGCGCGAGCACGGGCTTTGGTCGTTGGAAACAGTGGACATTCGGGCCTTTTCCACAGATAAGCGCGGCTTCCTCGACGACACCCCCGCGGGTGGCGGCCCTGGACAGGTGATGCGAGCGGACGTCATCGCCTCTGCACTCGATAGTGTGGAGCGGCGGGGACGGCCGCTTTTGTACATGAGCGCTCGGGGCAGGCCCCTGACCCAGGCGCGGGTGAAAGAGTGGGCTTCAGGCCCCGGATTGATCGTTCTCTGCGGTCGGTTCGAAGGGGTGGATCAGCGGGTGCTCGACGCCCGCGGGTTCGAGGAGGTCGCGGTCGGCGACGCGGTCCTTGCCGGTGGCGAGGCGGCGGCGATGGTGGCGATCGAGGCCTGCGTACGGCTGGTCCCGGGTGTGTTGGGGCAGGCCGAGAGTTTGAGTGAAGAAAGCTTCGAGGACGGGCTCCTCGAGCATCCGCAGTACACGCGACCGCGGGCGTTCGAAGGGCTGGATATCCCCGAGGTCCTGTTGGGCGGCAACCACGCCGAGGTTCGGAAGTGGCGGCAGGCAAAACGGGAAGAGACGACGCGGGAGCGGCGGCCGGACTTGTGGGCCAGGCGCACCGCCAATCAACAGGCAAAGGGCGATTAAGCCCAGAAGGACGAAGACCATGAACGTGATCGAGACCCTGCAAAGGGAAGAAGAAACCCGCCTCCTCGCCATGCGCGCGATCCCCGAGTTCCAGCCGGGCGACACCGTCCGCGTGAACGTGAAGATCAAGGAAGGCGAGCGTGAGCGCGTGCAGGCCTACGAAGGCGTCTGCATCGCCCGTGGCGGCAAGGGCATCGACGAGAGCTTCACCGTCCGCAAGATCAGCTTCGGCGAAGGCGTCGAGCGGGTTTTCCCGGTGATGAGCCCGATGATCGAGTCCATCGAAGTGAAGCGCCGCGGCGTCGTGCGTCGCGCCAAGCTCTATTACCTGCGCGACCGTCGCGGGAAGTCGGCCCGGATCGCCGAGCGCCAGATGGCGCGCCGCGAGGACGTGGCCCCGGAAACCACCGAGAGCTGATCGCTTCGACAACCAGCGAATTCCACGGCGGCCGCAGCGATGCGGCCGCCGTTTTCGTTTGACGCCTCCCCGCCGCTAAAGCGGGGGAGGTGAGGTCGGATACTGCGGCAGGCCGTCGTCCAGGCTCACCCAGGCCAGCTTCTCACCGACCCAGATATGCATCTCGGGCTTCAGGGCATCGGGCTCGTCGAGCGTCGCCAGCGATACGCCAAGCCTCGCCGGCGGGTCCTTCGGTTCCGAGAACATCGGCGTTCCGCAGCGGGCGCACGACAGCCGGTCGATCCGCGGCGAGGTCGGCCAGCGCGTGGTCTCGCCGGTCCGCTCGATGACCTCTGCGAGGAAGACCGCGCGGGCGAAATAGGGGCCGCCCACCGCCCTTCGGCAGTTGCTGCAGTGACAGATCCGGACATTGGCCGGCGGAGCGCTGGCCCGATACCGGACCTGGCCGCAGAGGCATCCGCCGGTGAAGCTTGGCTGGGTCACCGCCGCACTGAAGCCCGCGACGCCGATCGACGCAACGGCGACGTCAGAGCCGCAGGATGTCGCCGTAGATGCGTTCCTCCATCGCCGCCCAGGCGGGGTTCGCCCTGTAGAGCCCTTCCAGCTCCTTCGGGGTGAAGTAGAACCCCAGAGATTTCACATAATCCAGGCGGGTGGCGTTCACCGCCTTACGCAGCTTCCGCGCCGCGGTGCGGACCTTCGGGCCCAGCAACGCCTCGAAGTGGCCGACGAAGTCCTCCGCCAGGTGCTCCAGCCGCACCCAGCGATCCACCGGCTGGCCGCAGAATTGGGTCATGTGCGCGTCGGCGTGGTTCACCTGACCGTTGTTCTCGTAGAACTCGCCCCGGCAGAGCATCTCGCGGGACACGCAGTGGAAGGGCCGGCGCGACGCCTCGAAGTGGACCCAGCTCAGCAGCCACCAAGGCAGCCGCCGCACCCCCGAGATCACCACCTTTCCGGTAGGATCGAAGCTGGCGTCGCGCCGCATCCGCTGCGCCAGGCTGTCGTGCCAGCCGTCCGCGTCGGTGCGCTCGTCGTCGAACCTCAGCTCCCGCCGGCCCCCCGCCGCCGCCCGGATCGCGGCCGCCACCGTGTGCCCGCCCGTCTTCGGGAAGTGCAGCCACACGAAGGACTGGCCGACGATCATGAACGTGCCCCCCGCTACGCCCCCGTTACATCTGGGACGCTAGGGCGCGCGGCGCGGTAGCGGTACTGGCGCAGGCTCGCCTGGGCTGTTCGAGCGTTTCGAACAATCAGGCGTAGGCGCGCTCGGCCGGCGGCGTGGCGGCGGCGATGGCGCGGGCGATCTCGGGCCGGCGCAGGAACTCCAGGAAGGCCTTCAACGGCCCCGGCATGTTGCGGCGGCTGGGGTAATAGAGGAACCACCCGTCGTAGGGCATGCCGTAGGGCTCCAGCACCGCCTGCAGCCGCCCGGCCGCGATATGCGGGGCGGCGTGCTCCTCGATCGTGTAGCTGATCGCCACCCCGTCGAGAGCGGCGCGCAACAGGAAGTCGACGTTGTCGGTGACCACCGCCACGCCCATCGGCGCCTCGATCTTGCGGTCCCCATCCCGGAACTCCCAGCGATAGACCGCGCCCGAGGCGAAGCGGAACTGGACGCATTTGTGCTCGGCCAGGTCGGCCGGGGTCTGCGGAACGCCGTGGCGGCGCAGGTAGTCGGGGGAGGCTACCGCCACCAGGCGGCTCGGCGGACCGATGCGGGCGGTGATCATGTCCTTGGGGATGCGCGCCAGGCTGCGGACGCCGGCGTCCTCGCGGCCCTCTGTCAGGTCGCCCACCTCGTCGTCGACCACCACCTCCAGCGTCACGCCCGGAAAGGCGTTGGTGAAGCTGCGGAGCACCGAGGCCACGACCAGCGACAGGGCCAGGCTCGAGACCGACAGGCGCAACCGCCCGCGCGGCTCGCTGCGGAATTCGTCCATGGAGCCGAGCGCTTCGCTCAACTCTCCCAGCAAGGGCTGCACACGGCTGAGCAACTGCTCCCCGGCCTCGGTCAGCGCGACGCTGCGCGTGGTCCGGTTGAACAGCCGGATATGCAGGCCCTCCTCAAGGGTGCGGATCGTGTGGCTGACGGTGGAGGTGGTGCGGCCGAGCAGGCTTGCAGCCTTGGCGAAGCTGCCGCGTTCGGCGACAGCGACGAAGGTGGTCAATCGGGCAAGATCGGCCGGTTGCATGCGCGCCAGACCTTTGCAGTGGAAGGCGGTTGCATGGTCGTAACCAGCTTAGCGTGCGGAATTGTTTCAGCGCGTGGCGGCGCTCTTCGCGGGCTCTAGCGACCTTCCCTGATGTAGGCGGTGAAGCCTTCGACCAGATGGTCGAACATCAGGCGCATCCGGCGGTTGGCCCGCAGGTTCTCGTGCATGACGATCCAGCAGCCCATGCGGAACACCGAGACGCCCGGCATCACCGGCGTCAGGCCGTAGCGGCGGCCCAGGATGTCCTGACAGACGCCGATGCCGAAGCCGGCCCGGATCGCCGCGAACTGAGCCACGTCGTTGTCACAGCGGAAGGTGAAGATCTCCCGGGTGACCTCCATGTTGAGGCCGGGAACGTCGCGCATGCCATAGGCCGCGCTGTCGAAGCCGATCACGGCGTGTTCCTTCAGCTCGTCGAAGCTGGTCGGCGAGCCGTGGCGCTCCAGGTAGGCGGGGGCCGCGTAGAAGGCGAGATTGATCTCACCGACCTTCTTCGCCACCAGCGAGCTCTGGGTCGGCGGGGTCATGCGCACGGCGATGTCGGCCTCGCGCCGGGAGAGGTCGTCGGTGGTGTTCGACGCCATCAACTCGATGATCGTGCCGGGGTGCGCCTCGTGGAAGTCGGCCAGCATCGGAGCGATCACCTCGACGCACACCATCTCGGCGGCGGTGATGCGCACCGAGCCGACGATCGAGTCCGCCGCGCCGGAGGCGTCGCGCACGGCGGCCGAGGCTGACGCGGCCATCTCGTTCAGGTGGGGCCGCAGTTCCAGGGCGAGGTCGGTGGGCTGCAGGCCGCGGGGACTGCGCAGGAAGAGCGGCGAGCCCAGGCGCTGTTCGAGGGTCTCGATGTGACGCCCGAGGGTCGGCTGGGTCAGGCCGCGGAGCTTGGCCGCGGCGGACAGCGTGCCGGCTTCCAGCACCGCATGCAGGCTTTGGAAGAGGTCCCAGTCATTCGGTCCAGGCATGCGTCTATGAATAGCTGATCCAGAATTTTCGGCAATTCTGTTTGGGCTGTGGCGCGCGCATCTCTTGGTGGAAGCCAAGGAGATAACGACATGACGAAGCTGGCGCTGGTGATCGGGGCGACGGGCGGGGTCGGCGGGGCGGTCGCTGAACGGCTGGTCGCCGAGGGCTGGCGGGTGCGGGCGATGAACCGCGATCCCGACGCGGCGAGGGTCGGCCGCGAGACGCTGGAGTGGGTGAAGGGCGACGCCATGATCGAGGCCGACGTGGTCGCAGCGGCTGAGGGTGTGAGCCTGATCGTCCACGGCGCCAATCCGCCCGGCTACAGGAACTGGGCCGGCCTGCAGCTGCCGATGCTCAGCGCCACCATCGCTGCGGCCAAGGCCAGCGGCGCGCGCATCGTCTTCCCCGGCACGGTCTACAACTACGGCCCCGACGCCTTCCCTTCGATCGACGAGGCCGCCCCCCAGACCCCGATCAGCCGCAAGGGCGCGATCCGCGTGCAGATGGAGCAGGCGCTGCTCCAGGCCGCCGCCGACGGCGTGAAGGTGCTGATCGTCCGCGCCGGCGACTTCTTCGGGCCGAAGCCCGGCAACAACTGGTTCTCCCAGGGCCTGGTGAAGCCCGGCAAGCCGATCGCGGCGGTGAGCTATCCCGGCCCGCTTTCCATACCGCACTGCTGGGCCTACCTGCCGGACCTCGCGGAGACCATGGTTCGATTGGCGACGAACAGTGAAGGCTTGGCCGACTTCGAGACCTTCCACATGCAGGGCCAGACCCTGACCGGCGAGGCGCTGGTCGAGGCGCTCTCGCATGCCGCCGGCCGCAAACTCACGGCCCACCGCCTGCCCTGGATCGCCATCAAGGCCATGTCGCCCTTCAACGAGACCATGCGCGAGATGCTCGAGATGCGTTACCTCTGGGAGCGCCCGGTTCTGCTGGACAACAGCAAGCTGGTCGCGCGGCTGGGCGCCGAACCGCGCACGCCGATCGTCGAGGCGTTGAAGACCGCGCTCGCCGGCATCGACGCCCTCCCCCGCCCGACGCTGAAGCTGGCGGCCTGAGGGGGCACGTCGCGATCAGGCTGGAACGTACGTCAGCCTGATCACATCCTCGCCGAACAGTTCGCTGGCCGCCAGGCGGAGGGGCGGCCGCGGGCCCGCGAAGAATGGCGTGCCGCCGCCCAGCACGACGGGATGGAAATAGAGTCGGTACTCATCGATCAGGCCGACGTCGGTCAGGCTCTGCGCCAGGTCCGGCCCGGAGACGGCGATCTCCCCGGCATGTTGAGCCTTCAGTCCGCGGACCGCCGCCGCGAGATCATCGCCAACAAGCGTGGCGTTGGGGCCGACGGACTTCAACGAGCGCGACACCACCCACTTTGGCTGACTCCGCCACGCCGCCGCGAATTCCCGGCGCTCCGTATCCCACTCAGGATCGTCGTCATCCCAGTAGCGCATGATCTCGTACATGCGGCGGCCGTACACGCTGCCGGCCAGGCCTCCCACCTGCTCTATCCAGTGACGGAAGAGCAGGGGCCCCGTCTGGAATTTCAGGTGGTCCACGTAGCCGTCCAGCGACTGGTTCATCCCAAAGACCAGCTTCGCCATGCTGCAAATCTCCATCTCGCGAAAGACGCGGCCGGCCGCACGGGCGTGTGCGAGCCCGCCCATTCTGCCGCACCTTAGGGACGACGAGCGAGCCGGTCGGAAACCGACACCGCCCGGCAAATTTGTTCACCGTTCGGAGGCTGGCGATCCGCGTGAGGAATTAGGCGGCGCGGAACCTCACGGGCATCGCCTTGGGCCCTGAGATGAAGTTGGACGGCAGCCACTCCACCGGCGCGGCCAGTTCGAAGGCCGTCATCCGGGTCAGCACTTCGCGCAGCATGGCGTCGATCTCGATGCGGGCGATGTGCTGGCCGAGGCAGCCGTGCGGTCCCGTTCCGAACGCGATGTGGGGGTTCTCGGCGCGACTGAGGTCCAGCACGTCCGGCCGGTCAAACACCGCCGGGTCGCGGTTGGCCGCGCCGAAGTACATCACCACCTTGTCGCCGGCCCGGATCCGCTGTCCGGCCAGCTGGGCGTCATGCTTGGCGGTCCGGCGCATGTAGATCACCGGGCTGGTCCAGCGCAGCAGCTCCTCCCGCGCCGACGGCAGCCGCGCGTCGAGGTCCGCCATCAGCCAGGCGTACTGGTCGGGGTTCTCCATCAGCGCCAGCAGGCCGCCGGAGAGCAGGTTGCGGGTGGTGTCGCCGCCGGCGTCCACCAGCAGCAGGAAGAACAGCAGGAACTCCATGTCCTCCAGCCGGCGGCCGTCGACCTCGCAGGCCAGGAGCTTGGAGGCCAGGTCGTCGCCCGGACGCGCCCGTTTCTCGGCGATCACCTTGGAGCCGTACTCGAACATCTTCATCACCGCCGCGCCGCCTGCGCCGGGCGGCAGCGCCTCAGGCGCGGTGTGGATGATCTCGGTCAGCTTGTAGAGCTCGCGGCCATCCTCCAGCGGCAGGCCCATCAGCTCGGCGATGACGAACGAGGGCATCTCGCCGGCCACCTGGTCCACGAAATCGCATTCGCCCTTGTCGATCACCGCATCGACGATCTGCTTGGCCAGTTGCCGGATCCGCTCGCCGCGCAGCCGCGCCGAGGGCTCGGTGAACTCCGAGCGGATGAGCTTGCGGAAGCCGGTGTGCTCCGGCGGGTCCATCATCAGCATCATCTTGTGCGGCCCGAACGAGCCGGCGTCGGCCAGCGGGTCGGTGATCATGATGGTCGGTTCGGAGGAGTAGGTCTGGAAGTCGCGGTCCACCGCCCAGACGTCGGCATGGCGGGTCACCGCCCAGAAGCCCGCGCCGTCCGGCTCCTCATGCCAGGCCACCGGCTGGTTGGACCGCAACCAGTCGTACTGTCCGTGCGGCTGGCCGGCGGCGAAGCTGTCCGGGGAAAGCAGGTCGATCTTCATGCTCGCGCTCCTGGCGCTGATGCCGATACGGCCGATTGGACGCGCTTGACCGCGGGTCACGCAACCCTGGCTTGATCGGACGCCCCGCGCGGCAAGAAATTGCCGCGATGCAGCGAAACTGCGGCCTTGGGGCACTAGACGTGCGCGGGGTCGCAGACCTACATGCGGTCCATGCCCGGCAAGACGCTCTACGATAAGATTTGGGACGGCCACGTCGTTGCGGAACAGGACGGCGAGGCGATCCTCTACATCGACCTGCACCTCATCCATGAGGTGACCACGCCGCAGGCCTTCGCAGGCCTTCGCGC